>JASJAN010000017.1 GCA_030066985.1 Desulfobacterales bacterium | reverse complement strand
AATAACGCCCGGGCATTGTCAAAGGTAACCATTTATGACAAAGAGCTGCTGCGCCTGACCCAAAATGTTTCAGCGGGAGGCGGATGCTGCCCGACCAATAACAGTTAACGCTAAATCAACCAGGTGAAAACAAAAACCCCGCCTCCCTCCGGGAGAGCGGGGTTTCAACTGCCCTGGCCTAAAGGTTTTCATTGCTTTCTATTGCTTCTGTTGATACAAACTTGTCAGTCAAGTCAATCATGAGAAGAGAAGAGGTTCTTAATGTTCACTGCGCGCGAAATATTGGATTTGGCCATACAGCTGGAAGAAAACGGTGAAGCCGTCTACCGCGAAGCTGCTGATCAGGCTTCAAACAGTGATATCCGCGAGTTGCTCCTGTGGATGGCAGAAGAGGAAGTCAAACATATCCGCTGGTTTACAGAATTAAAACAGGAAATCGAATCGCGATCCATTAATCCTTTTATGGAAGAAATGAGCCGCAAGGTGTTTGGCGGTTTGCTGGGGGACAAGAGTTTTTCCCACCGGGAGGTCATTTTCTCTGAAATTGACCGTATTGAAGATTTAATACGGATCTTCATCGAATTTGAAAAGGATACGGTCCTTTTTTACGAGACCCTGATTCCTTTCATTGAAGATAACAACACGCTGCATTATGTGACAAAAATAATTGCCGAAGAAAATAACCATATCCAGAAGCTTCATGAGCTATTAACTGACAGAACCAAAGTGCCGGTTGCCGACGACTAACAGTTGCTTAATTGCGCAAGCTACAATTCCGATCCACAATCTATAAGCCTTTCATCCTTTTGAACCTAATATCTCTTATCTGTGTGACTTAGTGCCATGGTGGCCAATATGTTTTTTAAACTTGGCGCCCTTGTGTCTTTGTGTGAGCCCCTTTTTCTCTTTCAATCAGATCAATTCATATCGCGTGTTTTAAAAAAATCGATCTGTGGCCATTGTTCCATACAATGGCCCAGGCGCCACTCACTTGCTGCCAGCAGGGATAGATGCCCTTCGGCATCAACGGCTAAATGGAGGCTGTTGTTTTTCTCAAATTCAGCCATTTTTTTGCGATCTTCACAGGCGATCCAGCGGGCC
The DNA here is from genome assembly GCA_030066985.1 of Desulfobacterales bacterium. Lineage (NCBI taxonomy): Bacteria > Pseudomonadati > Thermodesulfobacteriota > Desulfobacteria > Desulfobacterales > Desulfobacterales bacterium. Next base: position 100,464 of record JASJAN010000017.1, on the reverse strand, counting down.
GCTGCTATTTCTACAGGCTCGTAAACGGCTTCAACACCGTATTCGGACTTAAGCCGGGCCATTGTCACATCAAACTGCAGAACACCAACCGCACCCAGAATGATGTCGCTGCCGGTAACCGGCCGAAAGACCTGAATGGCGCCTTCTTCTGACAGCTGTTTCAATCCTTTGCGAAGATGTTTGGCCTTCAATGGATTTTGCAGCCGGATACGTCTGAAATGTTCAGGCGCAAAATTCGGAATACCGCCGAATTTCAGCACTTCTTTCTCACTGAAAGTGTCTCCAATTTTTATGGTCCCATGATTGTGGATGCCGATGATATCCCCGGGAAACGCCTCTACCACATTTTCCCGTTCCTGAGCCATAAAGATGGTGGCGTTCGCCAGTGTAACTTCTTTTCCCAGGCGGTGGTGGACCACTTTCATACCGCGGTGGAATTTTCCCGAGCAGATACGGACAAACGCAATGCGATCTCGGTGGGCCGGGTTCATGTTGGCCTGTATCTTAAACGCAAAACCTGAAAAGGGTTTTTCATATGGCGAAACCTCGCGCGACAGCGCCACACGGGATCCCGGGTGAGGTGCCATCTCCACAAAGGCATCCAACATCTCTTTGACACCGAAATTATTTATCGCGCTTCCAAAAAAGACCGGCGTTTGGTTTCCTTTCAGATAGTGGTCAATCTCAAACGGATCAACAGCACCTTCGATCAGTTCAATATCGGAGCGCAGTTCATCAGCCTGGCGTCCCAAATATTTATCCAAGGTGCTATCGGCCAGATCTTCAATAATAATCCCTTCCTGCCCCAGGGTGTCATCGCCGGGCCTGAACAGATGCAATTGTTTGCGATACAGGTTATAAACACCTTTAAAACGTTTGCCCATTCCGATCGGCCAAGAAAGCGGGGTACATTCGATCTGCAGTTTGTTCTCAATATCATCCAGGATGTCAACCGGCGTCAGTCCCTCGCGGTCCAGTTTGTTGATAAAGGTCATAATCGGGGTATTGCGCATGCGGCAGACTTCCATCAGCTTTTCGGTCTGAGGCTCAACCCCCTTGGCATTGTCGATCACCATCAGGCTGCTGTCGACGGCTGTTAAGACTCGGTAGGTGTCCTCGGAAAAATCCTGGTGGCCCGGCGTATCGAGAAGGTTAATTTCAAAATCCCTGTAATTAAATTTCATTACGGAAGTGGTCACCGAGATGCCGCGTTCTTTTTCAATGGTCATCCAGTCACTGGTTGCATGTCGGGCCGCTTTGCGGGCCTTTACCGCACCGGCCTGCTGGATCGCGCCACCGAAAAGAAGCAGTTTTTCGGTCAGCGTGGTTTTACCGGCATCCGGATGGCTGATGATGCCGAAGGTCCGGCGGCGATCGATTTCTTTTTGATGATAGTGTTTCATAAGCTATATTTTTACACGTATATGTGGTATTTAAAATTTAAGCCGCGCACTGTATCAATGTAAATCCGAATTGTAAAGACAATGTTTTGCGGCAGACTTGACTCACCTGTTTTCGTAATTACTCTAAAAGGTTATTAATGCAAACATAGTACCAAAGGAGATTCGAATGGATACAGTCGATACCGGTCATTTCGTCAGCGTACACTACAAGGGAACGTTGGATAACGGAGAGGTGTTTGATACCAGCGAAGGTCGGCATCCCATGGAGGTTGAAATGGGTGCCGGCCAGATTATTACCGGCTTTGAAAAAGCCCTGATGGGCATGGCCTTGAAAGAAAAAAAGGTTTTCTCCCTCGAACCCGATGAGGCTTACGGGAACAGGGATGATAGCCTCACCCACTCGTTTAAGCGAGCAGAAATCCCGGCTGAAATGGAGGTCGAAGTCGGTCAAACTGTTGCCCTTTCCTCACCTGAAGGCCAGCAAGTTCCGGCTCAAGTTGTTGAGGCCGATGATGAAAAAGTGGTGGTTGACCTTAACCATCCTTTGGCGGGCAAAAAACTGACGTTTGAAATTGAGGTTGTGGGCATCAACAGTTCTCCGACCCAGCAACCGGCAGGGTGCGGTTCCGGCTGCCATTGCTCTTCGGACAGTGACTGATGAAGCAGCGTTGAAACAAATACTGGCCACATAGGCACCAATGCGCGAGGATCAAAAAGAACGAAAACCAAATTTTTTCTCTTCGTCAACTTCGTGTTTCTGTGGTGAAAAAACGTTTCTTAAAAATGAAAAAACATCCTTGCATTAATTTTCATGCAAAAAACAGATGAATGGTATGTTTACATAATCCGATGCCGGTATGGGAGTCTGTATACCGGCATCGCCACAGATGTTGAGCGTAGATTTGTCGATCATCAGAAAAACACTGGCGCAAAGTATTTACGTGGGCGTGGTCCTCTAACCCTGGTTTTCCAACAACCGGTTGGCCGAAGGGATCTGGCGCTAAAAGTTGAACGCAACATCAAGCGTTTGCCGAAACAAAAAAAAGAAGCCCTTGTCAAAACCGGCGTCGGCCTTCAAGCTATACTTTCTGGCAGCAAGCCTTGAATACCACCTACAGCCTTGGCGGCCAATCTAACCCCCCCACTGCAATTCATATCCGGACTTCCATCCACTGTCCTCTGATTTAAACCGTGTCTTTGAACATTTAGAATCGGTATTATATTAAATAGATCAATACTCAGGAGAAACTGAATGCTGATTCGTCCCGCACGCAAAGCCGATGCGCATGCCATGGCGCATGTATATGTACAGACCTGGAAGGATACCTATCTGGGTTTGGTCCCTTTCGGCTATTTATATGCCATGTCGTCCCGCGAGATGGAAAACGGGTTTGTAAATGAAGCCCAGAGCAAACGCGTCTTCAACTTTGTTGCTGAAGAAGCCGGTGAGGTCATCGGCTTTATCAGCGGTGGTTATGCGCGCCAGGATGATGACATTTACAAAGGTGAAATTTACGCATTGTATGTGCTGAAAAAGTTTCAGCGACAGGGTATCGGCACTCACCTGGTATTGGCGCTGGCAACCGCTTTCAACCGCTGTGACATCAATTCGATGTTCGTATGGGTGCTCGAGCACAATCCTTGCCGTCGATTCTATGAAAGATTAAACGGCATGTATCTGCGCAAAAAACGCCTGCCTTTTGCCGGTGAATTACTGGACACTGTCGCTTACGGGTGGATCGATACCAGCCTGATCGCCACTTGAAGCCCCTCAATTCGTTTTAAAACGTATCCGCATCAACAATTCCCGTATTTCCGATCAAGATCCGCTCTGCGAACTGAATTCTTGACATTTTTAGGTTCATTTTGTCATACTCGGCGGCTAATTACTAAACTATCAGTAGGCGTAAAATGATACGCAAAGGAGGCTGATATGCCAGTGTTGGAACTGAGCCCGCAATCCGGTCTGTACTACGAGCACCATGCGCCCACAGATGCCGCCGCCACTTTCGTTTTCTTTAATGCCCTGACCGGTGACACTGCCGCCTGGGAGGGTGTCATATGCCCGGTGCTGCGCGATGCCGGTCATGGCACTCTGGTATACAACATGCAGGGCCAGACCAACAGCCCGTTTGCGCCCGTTACCGAGCTCAGCGAGAAGCAAATCGTTGCCGATGCCGTCAAATTACTGGCGGCGGTTTCACCGGTCAGGCCGATTCTGGTAGGCCTTTCCATCGGCGGCTTGTTTGCCAGTCGGGTTTGGCTGGCAGGCAGCCAAGCGATCGGCTTGGTTCTGATCAACACCCTGCGCCGTGAGGGCCCGCGTTTAAAATGGATTGGCGATGCGCTGGTGCGCGCGGTAGAAGTCGGCGGCTTGCCTTTGTTCCGCGATTTGTTTTTACCGTTGCTGATGAACGAAGGCTGGCTGCAAAAAAACCGACCCGATTTTCTGCAGACCGATGCGAATTACAAAGCTCTGGAACCCACCAGCGGTCATTATAAATTATTATCGGAGGCCGGCCGCAACGCTGATTGGAACATCCCATACGAACAGCTTACCTTGCCGACCCTGGTCATTACCGGTTTGCAGGATCATGTGTTTCTTGAAAAAGACGTTGTTGAGACACTGTTTGCCAGGATACCGGACGGGCGCCGCATCGACATGCCCGCTGCCGGCCACCTGATCCCCAGCGAGCAGCCCGAGGCGCTGGGAGAGGCGTTATTAACATTTGCAAAGGAGATCTTATAAATGGGCGTCTGGCATAAATACGCAGGGTTGGCATATCTGGCGGTATTTTTAGGAGTGTGCGGGCATGCTTCCAGTGAATTTTTTTCGGTGCTTTGCTGCATAGAAGGGCCGGAGCTTTCAGTCTGGCGCTTTTTGCTGGGTGGCTTCGGATTGATCGTGCTGGCGCTTATTTTTCCAAATTCGCGTAATCTGCTGGAGCCCTTTCGCGAAGACGGCTTGCGGCTGGTAGGGTTGTCAGCAATGGGCGTGTCTTTAGGGTACCTTCTTTTCCACTGGTCGTTGGATTTTGCCACCGTACCCCAAGTGGCCACCATGGTGACCACCATTCCCATTTTCGTGGGTCTGGCGAATTTGTGGCTGAACAAACAGCCTTTCAGCGGCCCCAAAATCATCAGCGGTGCCTGTGCCATGCTTGGGGTGGCGTTGCTGATCACCGACGGTTATCTGGCCAAACTGGCCGGTGTCGGTGAAAATTTTATCGGCGTGATGATGGCCATGGGCTGTGCGGCGGTTTTGGCTGCCTATACCGTAATGGTCAGACCCATTATCGGCCGATATGGCGCCCTGCGAATTACGGCCATTACGATGTTCATGGGCGCCGTCGGATTGTGGTTTGTTGTCGGAATATTCTGGAAAATTTGGGTCAACCCGGCCACGCTTTTCAATCGGGAGCCCAGCCAGTTAGCAGCGCTGCTGACGCTGGGGTTTTGGAACACCACCATCGCGCAGTTTCTGTGGATTGGCGGGCTGGCAGCCGTGCCGGACATCACCCGCGGCAGTTACCTGTTTTTTCTCAAGCCGGTGATTGCCGCCTGTCTGGCGGTGGTATTCTTGGGTCAGGGTTTAACCACCTGGCAGGTTCTGGCAATTTTGGTTATCTGTGCGTCGGTGGCTGTGGAAGCCTTCTGGGGCTGGATCCGCCAACCTCAGACCACCTGACCGTTGTCCTTGGTGCGATATTCGACAGCGTCCATTATAAATGAAAAGTCGCTTAAATTTTCTATGGCAATTAATAAAATTCCAAATTACAAGCACCAAATGACGACTCGGCCTGAGCTCGTCGCAGGCCAAACAAATCACAAGTATCAATTTTAAAATGTTCAAAACATTTGCACTTTTGAATTTTGGTCATTGGGATTTGTTTGTTATTTGTGAATTGATGCTTGGAAATTTTTTTATTTATAAACCTAACTGGACTTAAACCGACCGCTCGTTTATACGAAGTTTTGTGAAGCTGGACTAATATTTTCCGCTTTTCTTGGCCTTCCGCCACCGCGACCGCCCCATCGTCTCAATGTAGTTAACCGCCTGCAAAATCGCATTCAAACTAAAAACCGGTATCTGTTGATCGGCTATGCGATAGTCCGGCAGGAATTTTTCTGCGCTGCGTGCCAGGCCCTTGCGCTGGCAGATTAAATAGGCCACTGATTCAGCTTCAATCTCCTCCTGGGTTGCGCTCAGATGATCGCGCTCAGACCACCAGGCGTTTTTGTCGATTCCCAGGTGTCCGCAAAAAATATGACCCAGTTCAAGGGTTAGCCGGGCATATTTTGTCTCCGGTCTATCGGCCGGATCGAGTATGACCAGATAGCGAGCGTCTTTTGTCAGGTTCAAATGACGGAAATTCTTTCTGGTAGACGGTGTCATGCGTAAGGCCGCATCGCGGCGATGACCATTTTCGGCAACCTCGCGTACGATGATGCCATGCAGTGCGCAGTTATTAATCGTGTTTTCGATAATGCGATTTGATAACTTTTGGGCAGCCGCAACCGATTTCATCCGTTCAGCTAAAACCGGGTCACCTTCGGTGTCGTTTAGATCGTAGACAAATCGCACCGGGCCCATGGGTGCCAGGATCACCAGCGGGCGCGCGTTATATTTTAGATGCCGGCCGAACTTGCGTGCCCAGGTGCGTGCCGTAGCCACATGGGAAAGCGCCGGGTTCTGATTGTACAATAAAAAACCATTGAAAGCCGAATACTGCGGCAGGCGGGCGATAAAATTGAGCAGGCGGCTAAATTCACGGCTGCTGCGGTAACGGCTGTCGGCCGCAAACATTTCATCGACTGCATTGGCCTCGGTGGCCGGGTCAGCCAGCGGATCATAGGCTGGGCCAGCAAATTTTTCAGCGGTGCCTTTGGAAAACAGGTTTAGCTGCTGTGGCATAATTTCCTGCCTTTGTAAGATTTTGAAAAAGGTCTAAATATTTGCATCGGCGTTTTTCATTGCAAATGAGTTTTAGAGCTGGCGTCTGCGGGTCAGTCTTATTCTGATAGCATCGCCCGCATCTGTGCAAACTTTGCCTTTTCCTTGGCGTCTACAGCTGGATACGATAATTTTAACGTTTTCAGATTTTGAATGATGATGTCAGCAACACTCAGGCGCATAAACGGCTTGTCATCGGCCGGGATAGCATACCAGGGCGCATAGGACCGCGAAGTGGCATTGATGGCTGTTTCATAAGCAGACATGTAATCTTGCCAAAGCTGTCGTTCGTTCACGTCACCGGCGGAAAATTTCCAGTTTTTACTGGGCTCGTCGATGCGCGCCAGAAATCGCCGGCGTTGCTCCTCTAAGGATACATTCAGCCAAAATTTCAAAATGACAGTTCCATTGTGTGCCAGGTGCTTTTCGTGATCGTGGATGGACGCATAGCGCTGCTGCCAGATTTTTTTCAGGTCAACGTCAGCAGGAAGCTTTTGGGCTTTGAGATATTCCGGGTGCACCTTGACCACCAGTACCTCTTCGTAATAACTGCGATTAAAAATACCGATCCGGCCGCGTTCCGGCAGGCGCTTGGCGGTTCGCCACAAAAAATCATGGTCCAGCTCTTCGCGCGACGGTTGTTTGAATGAAAACACCTGGCATCCGGCCGGGTTGATGCCGCTCATCACGGCCCGGATGGTGCCGTCCTTGCCGGCCGCATCCATGGCTTGAAAAATCAGCAGGATGGCGTAACGATCCTGGGCATACAGCATGCGCTGCAAATCAGAAATCTCATCAATACAATTTTCAAGCCACTGCTTGCACTTTTTTTTGCCCGGTGAATCCGCGGGTGGCGCAGTTGCTGCGTCTTGAACGCGAAATTTGCCATCGTCACTGATCAAGTAGGGACTCGCCGCCGCTTTAAACATCTGCACCTCCCTGATGATGATTGGACAACCCCTAATAGGCATTAAAAAACCCCGCTTCTCATTTTGAGATACGGGGTTTTGGTTTCATACCATAAAGACCTCCGGGTTGCGCATGCGTACGCTGTTTGATTATTCCGCTTGTAGCACAGGGGCTTTCGCCAAGTCAACCACCGTAGCACAAGTGATCCTCGATCTTCGAAGCTCATTGAATGAACTCAAGTTTGACGCGCTTTTAGCCGATATTTATATCAGAGAGCAACACCCATATGAGATTCAGAAGGGGATAGACATGCGAAGTTCTTCGTTCTGCGGCGGCATCAAGCCGAGTATGAATCCGGATACGGTTGATAGCTTATACACCCAGCAAGTCAAAAAAAAGCTGACGGCCATTCTGGATTCGATGGATGAGATGCAGCGTCGGGTGCTGGAAATGCGGTTGGGGCTGATCGATGGCCGCGAGATGACTGTTGAAGAGGTGGCTGCTGAGCTAGGCGAAGAATTGCTGAAAGTCCAACAGTGGGAAGATCAGGCATTGCGCATCATGCATCATCCCGAACTCGCCTGGAATAAGGACGAGGACTAACGCAGGCGACTACCTGTCCTCTGACCTCTGCTTGCCCCGGCGGCTTGTCCCGGCGTAGCTCGACAGAGCGAAGACGGGTCCACCGTTATTTGGCTTTACGGACAAAGACCCATTCTGTGTCGGCAGACAGTTTTGGCTGAAAACGGTAACCATCCAGGTTGAAAGACTTCAGATCTTTCGGCTTTACCAGGCGGTTCCGAATAATAAAATCGCACATCCAGCCTCTGGCTTTTTTGGCATAGATCGCCACCACCCGATAGGTCGAACCCCGCTGTTCCTTAAACACCGGCGTGATCACTTCAGCATTCAATCGATCGGCTTTGATGGTTTTGAAATATTCCAGAGAAGCCAGATTAATCAATACGCCGGACTTTTCTTTTGCAAGTGCGGTCTGCAGAGACTGATGAATTTTGTCACCCCAGAATTCATACAGGTTTTTACCGCTGCGGGTGGGCAGTTGGGTGGCCATTTCGAGGCGGTAGGGTTGGATCAAATCCAGCGGGCGCAGGATGCCATACAGACCGGACAGTATGCGCAGATGCCGCTGCGCAAAATCCCACGCCTCAACCGTGTAGGAGTCAACGTTCATGGCCTCATAAACATCGCCTTTAAACGCCATCAGAGACGGTTTGGCTTGGGTAGAATTGGGGCGCACCTTCCAGTTTCGATAACGATCCGCGTTTAAGACGGCTAATTTGTCACTGATCTTCATTAGCGCTGCCAGTTCTGAAACGGAAAGTTTGCGCAGCACCTTTACCAGCGCAGCACTTTCGTCAGCATATTCCGGAAGCGAGTACTTAATTTTACTGGGGGGCGACTGCATCTGCAGCGTTTTCGATGAGTTCAATACCGCAATCATTTGATACGGATTCTCCTCTCAGACCTGTTTTAAAATTGAGTGCGACTGGAATTAGCCGATCATTCCATATCGAATTCTTTGACATCAAACCAGTAACCGGTCTTGCTGATATAATCCAGCTCGAATTCAAGCGTTCGAATGTGATTTATTTCCATTTCAAGAAAGCGCGCAAACATCTGCTGGGCCTCGGCGGGCATTTCATCGACCATCTTCTGGTAAAATTCGGAGGTCTTGATTTCCATTTTCAGCGCTTTGCTGAGCATCTGTGATTTGAGACCGCGAGACGCCTTACCCACCAGAGATTTGACTTCCGAGGCCAGCCGCTCGATTTCTGTTGCTGATGGCAGGGTTGATTTCAGTTTTTCAGCGCTGAGCTTACCGGTTTTCTGCCATTGCTTCAGTCGATCTTCCAGGTAGTCGAGGTGACCTTGCTCATCTTTGCCCATTGACTGAAAAAATTGGCGGCCTTTGTCATCATCTTCAGCCTCCGCGGCTTCAAAATAAATATCCCTGAGTTCGGTCTCATATTCGATCGCGGTTTGAATGGCCTCTTCAATTTGCATAATACCCCCAATCTAAAAGTATGCCTGGATAAAATATGGATGTTATGTTTTAGATTATGTTGTAATTTATGTATCGGATTGGCAAGGTCAAGCGCTTTGCAGCCGTCCAGCGGAGAAGCGGGTGAAACTTCATCATTGACGCCTCTGTTAAATCTCTCTATACTCCCCAATCGCCAAAATCAGAAGTCTCGACACTGCGCTCTCAAAGCGCGCTCTACGTACAAAACCCATTAACAGGCAGCAATTGTGAAATCAAAGTTTTTTTACGGCTATAATATCGTGGCCGCCAGTTTCATCATCCAGGCGGTGTGCATCGGCCCGCTGTTTACCTATGGTGTTTTTTTCAAGCAGTTTCAGGCTGAGCTGGGCTGGTCAAGAACTGTTATCTCTGGCGCATCGTCTCTGGCCTTTTTTATCATGGGAGCGATGGGGATTGTTGCCGGCCGGCTCAATGACCGCATCGGCCCCAGAATCATTATGGTCGTCTCCGGAATCTCGCTGGGCCTGGGCTACCTGTTTATGGCGCAAATGCAGTCCCCGTGGCAGCTTTATTTTCTGTACGGCATCATGGTGGGCATTGGTTTCAGCACCCATGACGTGATAACCCTCTCGACAGTGGCACGCTGGTTTGTGAAGCGCCGGGGAATGATGTCAGGTATCATCAAGGTCGGCACCGGGGCCGGGCAGCTCATTGTCCCCCTGATTGCCGCAGCCCTGATTGCCGCCTACGGCTGGCGGCATTCTTACACGATTATCGGGGCAATTGCGCTGGTGATTTTGGTTGCGGCGGCGCTGGTGCTTTACCGTGATCCCCGGGACAAGGGGCAGCTGCCCGACGGCAACAGCGCTGACGACGCCGGATTTGCGGCCACCGACGCAGAGCGCAGCATCCCCCTCGACAAAGCGGTCCGCAAAGGCGCTTTTTGGATCCTGTGCGTTGCCGAGTTTACCATCTTTTTTTGCCTGCTGACCATGGTCGTGCACATCGTGCCGCACGCTACCGATCTGGGATTGCCCCCGGGGACCGCGGCCGCTGTCCTGTCCACCATTGGCGGTGTCAGCATGGTGGGCCGGTTTACGATGGGCACGGCCAACGATAAAATCGGCGGCAAGCGCTCACTGATCATTTGCTTTGTCATTCTGCTCTGCGGCCTGCTGTGGTTGCAGATTTCCGGCAAGGCCTGGATGCTGTTTTTGTTTGCCACAGTCTATGGTTTCAGCCACGGGGGGTTCTTTACGGTCATGTCGCCCACGGTAGCGGAGCTATTCGGCACCGGCTCGCACGGGTTGCTCTTTGGGCTCATTCTGTTCAGCGGTACGATTGGCGGTGCGGTCGGGCCGGTTTTGGCCGGTCGCATGTTTGACGTCACCGGCAGCTACCAGGGGGTCTTCTGGGTGCTTACCGGGCTGGCGCTCACCGGTTTGATTCTGATTCTAATGCTCGGGCCCCTGCAAAAAGCCGCTAGCCAGGATTAAGGGTTTAAGGGCAACCTCATCTATGCTGCTAGATTATATTCTCATCGGGGCCAACCGCATTACAGAACCCTTGTACACGCTTTCCGTTTGTCATCAATAACGATATCCCTGTTAATTTCATTTCCCAGATTCTGTTACGCTCATTTCTCAATTTTCCATCACCTAACCGACATAATTGATGGAAATGCGTTATCATTTGTCCAATTTTTTATATCCGCCTGATATTAATTGAAAAACATTTTAAGTGCGTAAAATAATGAATATTTGAGCCAATTGGCATGGAAAATGCCTTAATTCTGCTGGTCGGCATTGATTGGGTTTCCGGTAAAAAGCCTGCCATTTCCGGGCACGTTGTCCGGAGCGCAATTGCAGGAAATTTATAGAGAGGCAAATATGGAACGGCGGCAATTTCCGCGTGTCAACACGTGTAACTTAATTTCTTATGTCGGTATAGCGTCAAACGGTAAGGTCATGGAACAAGCCATGGCCAAGGCGGTTAATTTGAGCCAGGGCGGCGTTTTTCTTGAAACCACTCACAGGATTTCATCGAAATCCATCTCTATGATGTCGGTGGACGACGGCAACAATCTGATCGAACTCCAAGGAGAGGTCATCTATTCCAGCGAACGGGGCAACGGCCGGTTTGGCGCCGGTGTCCGTTTTAAGGGAACACACAACCTGAATTTTCAATTTGCCATGAAGCTTGTAAAATCTTTCAACGCAAGCAAATATAAGGTTGTCCGCCCGTATCACACCTCCAGCTGATCGTATTCCTGTCGAATCAATTCTTTTCCATACTGTCGTTCGAGTCTTCTGACGATAAAGTGGCCGCGGGCGGTGTTTTGAAAATGATCGATAAAGATTGTATTGATCAACGCGCCCCCGGCGGCGCCGATCACCGGGATGGCCTGGGCGGCGACTTTTTCCGATACCAGCACCCCGAAGCGGGATGCCAGAACCGCGATCAAGCGGACCAACGCCGGGGCCCCCTCTTTGGCCAGACCCTTTTCCGCGATGTACTGAGCTGCTTCAGTGATGGTGCGCGCCAATGCCGCCCTGACAATATAATAACCGGTTTCGGTGCCATCCTCGTTTTTTGCAGATCCGCCCAGGGCAAAAACTTCCAAACAGGCAAGTTTTGTCTCCAGCTCGCTGATGGGCTCGCCCTCACTGCGTGCGATATCGGCAATGGAGCGCAGCATGATGGTGGTGGTCACCGGAAGCTCCACCGCTAAAGCCGGAAGACCGAATGATCCGCCACTGGCCCCGGTGGCCATGACCAGCAGCTTATGGGTCTTATCCGAAGAAGCCATTCTTTTTTTGACATCCATGGTGTGCACGGCAAAACCCAGCGTTTTTTTAAGCGACTTTTCAGTGGCTGTTTGAACCAGATCCTTCCATTTGGCCGGCAGGTAACCAAAGCCTTTTTCTATCGGAGTGCCCAAAAGGTTTGAAATTCTGGCCGCCAGGCTCGGATTTTCCAGAAGTGTTTTTGCGTATTTTAGATCGTCACGATCCTCTGCTGATATGCCCATATCTATGCCTTTTAACCTTTGCTCAAGATACGGATGGATCTCCTTTTTGGGGTCGGGCCTTTTTGCGGATGAAAAAACCAGTGACTGCCAGCGTCAGGGTGGCCATGCCGCCGATAATTTTACTGACCTGCGGGCTTTTCTTTTTCCCAGTGGCGCAATAGGTGGCAAAGTGCTCGCAATTATTGAAAACCAGTGAATATCCCTTTTGCGCAAGTTGCGCGCGTGCGATCTGCAGTGTTTCAGCATGCGGCAGGCGTTGTTTATAAGTGCGCCTTTGCAGCCGTCCATTTTTGAGAAATGTTTCCATGTCGCTGAGGATAACGGTGGGGTCCTTTTTTTCCTGAACAGCGCCCCTAAAATGCAAAACCTTCCCATCGCCGGCATATATCCCATGGTGGGAATAGAAAAACCCTTTGCGTTTCACATAGATGTGATCTCCGGCAATCAGGTCTTTTAAAGTCGAATGCACAACAGGGCTCCCTTTATGCTTGTCAGTTTGTAACAAACGGCCTTCATCGGTTGTGATCATCGATGTGTCTAATAGTATTAGACATAACCCATAAACATCAACCATCAAAATCGATAGATCCGGTGCTATGGGCTTCAAGTATACTATATGTGGTATAATTTGTTTGACAATTATCAAGATATAGTGATATACTAAATAAAATCGACATGCTGCGACATTTATTTCATACAATCAATTAAACATTTGTACTGCGAGGTTAAATTAGCTCATGAGTTACGTTTCCTGCCCCAAAACCAAGGCCAACAACAAAAAGCACATCGCCGTTTGCAAGCAATGTTCGCATCGCAAGCTTTGTTCGTCATACCTAAATTATCGCCAACCGACATTACCCTTGAAAAGATAAAGGGGGGTCATGATGACCGATGAGATGTTAGCCGAGGCGGAAGAAAAACTTTTCAATGATCTTCGTGATGAGCCCTGCGTCGTCTGCGGAGATCCCTATATGTATGTGTTGGGCAGCTATACACCCGAAGCGCCGGCCTCTGACGCAAAACGAGAAAATAGGGCACCTGTTTTGTATTATACCCTGTGCCAGAAATGCTTTAATAATGGCCGCATTCCCACCGCCCGCATAGAAGCCGTTTATCGCAGTAAATTCGGTAAAATCGCCGCCTGAAAAGTACATCTATAGTCTATCAATCGAGCAAAGAAAACAGCCCTACCTCTCAAAAGGAGAGGTAGGGCTATTTAATTTGAGTCAGGACCTATTCTGAATATGGTCCAGCCTTTATCTTCAAAAACGGGCAATCCTCCTTGTTTGCACACGGATCATGTATCTGTTAGGGCAATTCGGCGATAACCTGCCTAAATTCTTCCTCTGTAAAAGCCGGAAGCGTTTCAGTGCTGATGGCACCTGCTGATGCGGTGGTCAAAAGGACTTTGGCTGCGGTCTTAACATCCGGTGCATCCACTATTACCACGATATCATAGGACCCCATGGTCAGGAAAAATCCATCAACGGTTACCCCCATCGATTCGCATAATTGCTTGAATGCATCGAGTCGATTTGGACTTTCCTTGATTTTGTCGATGCCTTTGGTCGTGTATTTAACCAGCGAGATAAATTTAGCCATGGTGTTGCCTCCCTTCAAACAACGGGTTGTTTTGGAATCAAATGGCAATAATTCTGAGCTCCCGGCAAAGTAAAATTATCTGCCGGGAGTGGTGCATGCACATTTTTAAAGGTTGCTCCATTTTACCTGACTTTCAGGCTAAAAGTTTGTCAGGACCAACGTCTATGTCAGAAAGAAAAGCGCAACAGAGCATCGATGAATAAAAACGATGCGGCGGAAAAATTTTGCCAACGGAAAGAATCGGATGCGTGTCTGCTGTAAGGGCGGAATTCACATTCAGGTGAGTTTTCTACAAGTATGGTGATACGTTAGAAACCCCTTTGAGTCAAGAAAATATCATTTAGGTCAGGCGGTTTGCATATAGCGGCTTGGTATTAGATCCGGCTCCGAATCGCATTACTCTGTTTTTCGCGGCGACTGGTTCTTATTTTGGGTGCTTTTCTGAAAACTATTTTTACGACGAAGGACATGAAGTTTATGAAGCGGACTAACTTCGTATGGATATATTTTTCTTTGTGTTCTTCGTACGCTTCGTGGTCTTATCCGTTCACCATTCTCACCAAGCACGAGCTTGCCGTTCTTTTCATTTCTATTTTTTTATCTTCTGGCCTCTGACATCTGTCTTCTGTCATCTGCTTGCCGCGGCGTCTTGTCCCGGCGTAGCTTGAAGAGCGAAGTCGGAAGCTCGCCCGCCTTCGCCTTAACAGCTTCCTCCTACGTCAAAACTCCGGCGTGACAGATCGGCGCGGTAAACCAGAGCGGAGACGGGGCACCTAAACCACGTATTTTTTCTGAAGCTGTGCTTTTATCTCGCGCACCAGGCTATTCATCTTCCAATCGATATTCAGCCCCACTGAGCTCATCCCGCCGACCACAATGGAGTAAGCTGCTTTTTCCTGAATGCCAAAGTCCTTGGCAATATCAAAGATGATGCCAGCTTCCGGTTTGGCCAATTTGCCGTCGGCAATGGCAATATCGGCCAATCGGGAGAGCACAAAGGTCTTGTGCCGGTCATCGCCTTTTTCGGAAATTTCTTTGACATTCGCATTGATCAAGCTATCGAGATTATTGGTGTCTTGCATAATATCATTGATGACCTCACCGGGTTCATCTGTAAAATATTTATGCAGTATTTGAATGACGACTTTGATTTCTTCGTCCATCACAACCGTTTCGGTCATAATGAGTTTCAGACCGGCAGCGGTGACCAGTTTCATGGCGGCCAGATCCAGCGGGCGGCGTGGGTATCTTTTTATCCAGTTCACCCATTGATCCGTTTTATCTTCCAGCGCGTTCAGTTCCTTGTCGGAAAAGTCTGATTTTTCGCTTAGAACCTTTTTGAAAATGGGCGATTCGGCAAACATCTGCATGACCTTCAGTCGCAGCGGCATCAACGGGTGGGAACGATAATTGACCTCCAGCGCTTCGGGCGTATCTTTGAGCGAATCGATTTGCTCCAGCAGCGAATCAACGTCCAAATTCAAATTTTTACCGGTCAGGCCATAGGCGGTTTTGAGCATGGCGCGTGCGGCATTTTCAAAATCACCGCAGGCTATCAGCCCGATGCGATCCGTGCTGATTTCGCATTTTTTGCGCCATCTTAAAAAAATATTTTCCCCCATACTGGGCAGCAGCGTCACTCCCTGGCTGTTGGGGTTGGGATTGATCAGATAATTCATGCGGTTGTGCTCGAACAAAAAATGACCCAGCTCGTGTCCGAGAATAAACTGGATCTCCAGATCTTCCAATTCCTCCAGGGCCTCGGAGGTAATGCCAATGATAAAAAAATTTTTGTCCTCTGCCGGTTGAACATAAGCAAATGCGTTGATGTTGTTCGAGTTCAGGCAAAAGACTTCATAATCGCCATCCAAACCAAGCTTTTGCTTTGTTTCCGTGACGATGTCGAAAATGCGGGGTGAAATCGGCTGGCTTAGCAAAAAAGCGCCGTCTTTTAGTAACTGATTGCGAAAATTGGACTCTTCAAGCTTTTGCCGTTCTTCCGAGGTGGATATGATGCCTTCAAGATTGTAATCTTTGAACAACAATTCAACATCTTCCTTATCGCCTCTGTACCTGATACGGTGTAGGTCCATGCGGATATCTCCTTGTGATGCGTTGATAAATCTATAAAAAGGTTAAGCGCCTCCTCAACTCTTCGATAATGGGTTAACTTCTTTTTTAGCGGAATGCAATAAGTTTAATGAAGCGCAAATTCTGAAAGGTTCTTCAGACAACTGCTATCGATGATAATAGCCAAAGTAACCAAAGATGGTCTTACTAACTAAGAGAAAATGGGGCATCGTGTGGAGGGTAACGCAGCAAACCTTTAAACCTCTGAACCCAGAACCGGTTTTATGGTTCCTCGATGGAAAACTGCAGCCGGGCCGAGCCGATTTGAATGATATCGGAGATCTCCAAAAAGGTTGACCCTGTGACAGGCGCATCGTTGATTTTAGGCCGGGGGCGACCACCAATGTAATTAAAGCAGAAACCCTCGGGGGTTTTGTTGATGGTGGCAGCAGTTGGATCCATCAGCAGGCCTTTGATGACGACATCGGATGTGGGATCGGTTCCAATGGTGGTAATTTTGCGTGTCAGTCTGATTTGCCCGACGCCGCCGTCTAAATAATCCAGGGTGGCAGTCGACTCGGGACTTGGCTCCTCTGTGGCTGGATCAGGAGCGGACGAGTCCACCTCTCTGAGCGTTCCGCGACTCGGGCTCTGGTCCCAGAATCTGGGCACATTTATGCTTCTGGTAGGATTGCTTTGAATTTTCATTCTGCGATGCTGGGTGGTATTCATCGCCTGGGTGTCGTCAAAATCATCCGACGCAACTGGCGGCGCTTTTTCTTTTGTCTCAAATTTCAATTCCAGTGAATGCTCACCAATGGTGATGACATCCGCATCCCTTAGCCAATGCGAGTGAACCAACTGCTCGTTGACAAAAGAGCCATTTTTGCTCTGCAGATCAGTTAATACGAGTCGGTCACCCAGATAGTCTATCTTGGCATGATGACCTGATACAGCCGGATCATCGATAACAATGTCATTTTTATCCCGCCGGCCGATACTCAAGGCCTTTCCTTTTTTTAGCGTAAATGTTCCCAGAGATTTGTTTTGAAGTTTCAGCGTTAAAGTTGGCATCAATTCATATCCTCATTTTGGTGGTTCAAAGCGAACTTCTTAAATTGCAGCCATGCGTCATTGAACTCTTTAATCATATAAAAAATGCAGGTTCTCGTCAAGATTCGAGCGTCGGATATTGTATTTAACTAATTGAAATAACATGCTTTAATATTGTTACCGGGATAAAATGGTTGTGTTTTTGCCGGCTGTGAAATTATAATGAATATAGCGGCATGCAATCCGCTGATGGCCATAAAAGATAAAACGAATCGAAATCGATAGGCAGATCTCGCAATGAAACTTTCTTTTTATAAATTTTTGACTGATACCAGGAAGGCATCAGCTCTTTTGGCCCTATTTTTGTGTCTTTGTGTATTGGCGGCATGCGCCGGTATGCCCGGTGGCTCGGTAAAAACATATCCGACAGACTATCATACAACGGTCCAGGCCAGTAATGACACGCTGGAAGATTTGCAAATACCGGTCACGGAAACCATTGCAGATGGCTTAAAGACCACCTTCAAAGCCCGCCGTGCGGATGGTACCCCGGTGGTCGTCCAGGTGGTAAGGATCAGCCGAAAGTCCACAGAGGTCTCGGTCAGGGCCGGTCAGGTGGGTTTTGGAGACCGGCGGGTGGCCAATCAGATCAATGAATTTATTCATGAGCAGTTGGATCCGAGTATCTCAACCAGCGCCAGGCAGGGATTTACAGAAGAAAACCTGGATGAGAGCATCGACCAACAAGTTGCGGTGCCAGCACCCTCTGCTCAAGCTGGTGATCAAGGTTGGAACCGCAGCCCGGCAAAGGTCGCTGAGATGCTCAACGATTCGATTTTCATCATTTATTTTAATCAAGATTCCAATGAGCTGACAGATAAGGCCAAAGAAAAGCTGGATCGGGTCGCTGAGATTATGCGCAATAATCCTGCTGCAAGTGCGACCCTCAACGGTTATACGGACTCATACGGAGCCAAATCCTATAATGAAATGATTGCCGAGTTGCGTGCCAATATGGTCAAGTCCTATCTGGTGGGCAAGGGTATTTTGCCTGGAAAACTCCAGACATTTGGTCACGGTGCCCAGAAATTTATCGGCTCCAACAGAACCCGCGAGGGCAGGCAGCTGAACCGCCGCGTGGAAATTGAGCTAACCGATGTAAAAATCCAATAGCGCCAGCCTCCCAAAACCGAATCGGTTACCCAGACCCCAACGCTAATATTCAACTAGATTTTGCAACTTTGGTTCCCTGCTTGCCAAATTCGGGCTCTCGTCCAACCCCACAATGGCGACCGCAGCACCTTTTATTCCCTTGATTATTTCATCAGGATGCATACCTTTGCCTAAGCCAAAACTGCGAAAAACGTATTTATATATAAAAAACAGAACTTTAGAGATTCTTGGAGGAATATATCATGAGCAAAATACCCAATAGAGACATTACCGGTAACTGCGACGAAGGTGAGTGCCGTGATCGCGTTAATGAAGGCAATGAAGAGCGTCAAAAGAAAATTGCCAAAAAGCGATACAGTTCGCCAAACCCAAACAGCCCTGAGCATACCAAAAAAAGAGATGAACAACCGGCTGTCTGGGGTGGACGTGTCTAAACCATACTGAGGGCGAACCATCGCTCTCATCAACTTTCTTATATATAAGAAACCCCGCATCGGAATGTCAGATGCGGGGTTTTTTGTATGCAATCGGAAACACCGAACCCAGAACCTTTGAATCCTAAACCCGCATATCAAACAAGTGTTTGTCCTACGGCCGTTCCGGGAGCAGCCAGGGAGGATATGCGCTCGACGGTTTCGGCATCCAGTGTGATGCCGGCTGCAGCGGCATTTTCGGTAATACGATTCTGTTGGCGTGTTCCCGGAATAGGAACAATATCATCCCCCTGGTGAAGGAGCCAGGCGAGCGCCAGTTGAGCAGGTGTGATGTCAAGTTCTGCGGCCACCTGCATCAGAGGCGCAAACCGGTCTTTGTTGGTTTTAAAATTATCTCCCTGGTAACGCGGGTTGTTATTCCGAAAATCATCTGAAGCCAATTCATCGATTGTGCCGGTTAGAAATCCGCTTCCCAATGGAGCCCAGGGCACTAAAGCAATTCCCAACTCGCGGAGCGTGGGCAACAATTCGTTTTCAACTTCGCGGCGCCATAGCGAATATTCATACTGAACGGCTGCAATCGGGTGCACCTTATGCGCCTGACGAACCTGATCGGCCGTGACATTGCTCAGGCCGATGAACCTGACTTTACCCTGGCTTACCGCCTCGGACATGGCACCCACCGTCTCTTCGATGGGTGTGGCCGGATCCGGATAATGCAGATACCAAAGATCAATCCGCTCGCTGTTCAGCCGCCTGAGGCTGTGATCCAGTGCCCGCCGCACATAGTCGGGGTTACCGTTGATGTTCAATGAGAACCCCCAACCGGTCGGCACTTCTGTTCCCTGTTGGTCGGCCTCAAAAACAATACCGTATTTGGTGGCGATAAAAGCATCCTCGCGTCGTCCGGCGATCGCCTGCGCGATCAGCTCCTCGTTGTGACCATTTCCATATGCATCTGCTGAATCAATGAAAGTCGAGCCGGTATCCAGCGCATGGTGAAGTGCGGCCAGTGCTTCATTTTCTTTTGCACTGCCGTAATAGCCCTCAAGCCCCATGGCCCCATAACCAATGGCACTAACCTCGGGGCCGTTACGGCCTAATTTTCGTTTTGACACCATATTGGCTCCTTTCTTCCCGCTAAATTGGGAGTTGGGGTTGCATATCCGGCCACAGGCTGATGTTAAACGCTATTGAACCACCCCACATGCCATCCGGGCACCGCCGCCACCCAGTTTTTGGGGTTTATCAGAATAGTTGTCGCCTCCGGCATGAATCATCAGCGCACGGCCTTTGAGATCGGACAGTTTTACCCGGGGTGCGAGTACGGGATGGCTGGCTTGACCATTACCATCAACATATAAGGCTGGCAAGTCGCCCAGATGTCCGTTGCCAAAGGGGCCTGCGTGTTTCCCGGTACCGGCTGGGTCATAGTGCCCTCCAGCAGCCAGTCCAGGAATCCTTTTACCACCTTTATCCCCGGGACCGCAATCAGGATTTTGATGAATATGGAATCCATGCAAGCCGGGGGTGAGGCTGTTTAGATTGGGCGTTAAGACTGTTC
This sequence comes from Desulfobacterales bacterium, assembly GCA_030066985.1. Classification (NCBI taxonomy): domain Bacteria; kingdom Pseudomonadati; phylum Thermodesulfobacteriota; class Desulfobacteria; order Desulfobacterales; species Desulfobacterales bacterium. The sequence goes on along the minus strand of JASJAN010000017.1, from coordinate 80,266 downwards.
CATAAGGACTTGATGTTGCTTTAACCGTTCCGATGGCTTTGCCGACACCAGTAATATCGATCAAGTGTATGTGAAAAACCAGTTCCTGTGCCTGTGCGGATAAACAGGTAATGAGTATGCTCAAAATAACAGTCATTAATTTTGTCATGACGCATTCCTCCGTATAATATTTATGGTCCGGCAATAAGCATGATGGTGTCTGCCCGACCGGAAAAGAGGTCCGATAAATGATATAGATAAATTTTTTACGAGCTGAATCAATTGAATCCCCAAAATGCGCACATTTAGGGTTTAGCTAAAACTTTGTTATGGTGGCGGGGTTTGTCAATGCGATTATAAAGGTCTACTCGCAGGAATTATTGCGGCTGCATAACGGGTATGCTATGTTTTCATTCATCAATGATTTTGACACCCATTCATAAAGTTGCCACCCATCATATCATCACCGCTTCTAAAGCTGTCTGTGGCCACTTTTTAGATTTAAATGGCATTCAGCGGTGGCGAGTCCTGCTGTCGGTCCTGACAATAACATTGCTTTGCGCACCAAGCATTTGGGCCGATCCCTACGAAGTGCTGGTTGTTGATATTGCCGGTGCCAATAATGTTGTCAGAGTCGAAGAATATAAAAAAGATGCCACCAAGTTTAATGCGCTCAACCAGCGGGGATATACTGCCGCCAGACCGTATTTTAATGTGCTGCAAATGGCTGACGGAGAGGTCTATTTTGTATTTGGCTTTCGGAATGAAGTGCAGGGCATTCATCGGCGCAACTATTCCGGCACAATAGAGAACTTGCGACGCATCAGGCAGCAAGGGGCGCCCAAATATCCGCACATGCACTGGCGGCCTGTCGAAGAGATCAGGCGCTTGTGGCCGGGTCGTAAAAATAAAGAAAGTTATAATTTCATGGACGTCCCCTAATTAATTTGTATTCAAGTTGAGATGGGTGATGCGGGTTAACAACCGGAGGAAACAAACGCTGCTGCTTTAATGACCAGCGCTTCAGATGGTTTTTCAGACGATAAAAATAGTGTCAAAGCAGAAGTGTTGTAATGATTGGAAACATCTAGCAGAAGATCAAGTGCCCCGTCTGTGTTTAAATCGCCCGCCCATATCACTGCCGGGCTGGCATCTCCTGCGAAAATGGGTTTTGCATCCGGAGGGCGGTAAATCTGAAAATGATGAATTTTTTGAGACCCGGATTCTGCCGTCAGGATCAAGGGGCATTCTCCGAAGCGATCGACTGTCAGGGGGCCGTTCTGATCACAGGCAACCGTCAACTTGTAGCGGCGGCCGTTTGATAATTTGAATGAAGCCACTATGCCGATTTTAAGGTAACGCGATTCTGCAACCATCGTTTCTACAGGACCGGCCGCAATACCCGGCAATCCGCGCACCAGAAAAAGCGGTTTTTCATCCAGATCAACAAAAACTTTTTTTGCAGTGGCCTGGCCGTCTTCATCGATGACTTCATCTTTAACGAATTCAATCCCGAGGCGTGTTTCCTGAAAAGCATAGCCCTTATCAGTAGGAACCAGCGCCAACCACCTTTCTCCGGATTTAGCCGTTACCTCATCTCCATGGAATGTACCTGTAAGCAGCAACTGGGCATGATTGACCTGCGACTGGGCAATAGGTAGAAAACAGAAATGAAAGACAACCACGGCAATCGCCACAAACTTTTTGATATGCATATGTTTCCTGATCATTGTTATTTTGTTTGTCCTGTGGTGCTCCGCGCTTCGAAAGATTGGCATGGCGGTTTTAGCAGTGTAAATCTATAGTTTATTTTAGCATATATGTCTAAAAGTACAATTAAATCAATACGATAAAAACTTTGGTAGATCTCTAAAAACTTTGGTAGATCTCTAAAAAGTTTGCCGGAGATCTCCTGTAATATCCGCATTATGGCCTATCGATAACTGCCCTATCCCCGAACACTGTCGGCTCACGCAGCTTTTGCAAAGGAGGGAACCTCTGAATTTTTTTACAGAAACCCCTTGCTTTTGGTCTCTGAGAGGGTTAAGATATAGTATGTCAATAAAGTCCTGCCCGAAATTGGTAGGATAGTTTCGTTCTGAAGGAAGGTTTGCTTTGCCATACCAGCATCCTCCAGGTAGAGACGTTGATAATTTGAAGAAAGGAGGATGTTATCATGGCCAACGGAACAGTTAAGTGGTTTAATGATCGCAAAGGATTTGGATTCATCGAGCAGGAAGACGGACCGGATGTATTCGTCCATCATTCCGCTATCAATGCGAGCGGTTTCAAATCCTTGAATGAAGGCGACCAGGTCACATTTGATATCGAGCAGGGTCAAAAAGGTCCTGCCGCAGCCAATGTCACCGTCGTCTAATTTGTCATTGCTAAAAAAAAGGCATTCCCAACCATTGCGCGGGAATGCCTTTTGTTTTAGGGGATACCCTTTCGTAGAAAATCGACTAAACAGCAAAAAGAGTTTATGCTTTAATCTCTAACAATTCGATGTCAAAAGTTACGGTTTGACCGGACAACGGGTGGTTCCCATCCAGCGTCACCGACTCTTCACCCACTTCGGAGACCACAACAGGCATTTCATTGCCACTGGCATTGCTCATCCTCAGCTGTAATCCGACGGATGGTGTTATATTTTCTGGAAAATCTTTTATGGGTATTTTCAGAAGCAAATCCTCACGTCTTTCACCAAAAGCATTATCAGGCTCCAGCGTCACCGATATAGATTCACCGGGCTTCATTCCCACTACACCATCTTCAAAACCCGCAAGCAATTCTTTATTGCCCAATGTGAATTCTAATGGATCGCGTTCCTTGGAAGAGTCAAAGACCTCTCCATTTTTTAGTTTTCCGGTATAATGCACGCTTACCAAATCTCCAACCTGGGCTGCTTTCATTATTATCTCCCTGGTTAAATTAACTTCCGAAAAAACAGACAGAATCCAATAATAAAAAGGCGGAGTCACTTCAGACTCTACCCTATAAGCCGGATGCGTCCTTGGTCCTTTCAGAGAATGTTATTTGTGGATGGCACCACCAATGCCCTGAGCGGATTTTCAGGATGATTCAAATTTTTTCTTCAATCATGGACTATTTAACTATCTCAAATTTATACAGATTTGTCAATGCGTAAAACGGATAGATTTCACGGGCGTAACTAGCATATAAAAAAGTACGGCGCCGGTCAAACCAGATGACAAAGTCAACAGGAAACAAAACAGCGAGATGAAAATCAGGGGTTTGGAAAAATCTATTTGCTAAATAACGGTTCAAACGAGGATTTAATTTCCCCAATGCACAAGTTTTTCCCAACTCAGAAATTAATAGCGATACTAATGGATGGATGATGACAATCAATGACTGACTCTTTAACAACCGATGACTGTTAGATGCATTCAGTAGCGGTATAGAAAGTTATAATTTCATGGACGTCCCTATTGTTCTTCTCAATACAATTGTAAATCAATCATTGACAATTTTACGGACAAATTGTAGTTTATCCAGCGTATCAATTGACAGGGGGAATTTTTGCAACTTTTTTTCATTATGATCAGCCAAGCGGAGACACTATGCAACTAACCCAAAGTGAAATGATCCAGATTTTAAGAAAACGGACCGGCATGAATCAGGCCGAGCTGGGTTTCCGGGCCTTTAACACATCCATGGATTCGGGGCGGACGAAAATTAAAAACATCGAGCTAGGAAAACAGCGCGTTACCGAAGATGATCTCAAGCGCATCGCGCAATGTCTGGAAGTCCCCGTGCAGCAGCTCCAGCCCTTGCCCGGCAGTGACAAAATAGCCACAGGGCCTTACAAAGAGGGCATCCTGTTGTCTCAAAAGGTTGTTGACATGTTTCCGGAATTGCAGGAATATCTGGAAATGCTTGAAAAAGCATCGGTGATCGACGATTTCGACTTGATCGAATATCTGTCCAAAAAAATTGCCGGCATCTGGCAGGATGGTCCCAAAACAGCATCGCCATCATCAAAAACAACCATTACAACCACCTAAAATGAGGTCTGATCATGACAGAACCAGTTGAAACGGTTGCCCGCAAACGTGATTGTTATCTTCAAATTATGCAAAAAGCCCAACGACTGAATGATCAGAAACTTATTAGGCTTATTCTAAAGAAAATGGCCCGCTTGGGTCTGAACCACACGGTTCAAACCGCCAGCGGCTGCACCATCATTCCATTTCCCAGCGCTCATTACGCCGCCAAGCCGCCGGAATGCGAGCCCGCTTCCTGGTGGACGCTTGTCAAACTCACTTTGGCCATACCGGGTAGCGTTATCGCTTTGTTTCTGGTGGCCCACTTCAGGGGCATCATGCCTTAATTCGATTATGCGGCCCCCCACTTTGCGGTTTCAGATTTTTATTTGATCACCGCCATATGATTTAATTCCAGCGCCAAAGACAGCAAGCCATATCTTTTAACATCACAAGCGTCTTATAAAATGGACAAATGTACTTGACATGGGTATAATTGTATATTACAAACTATTCCATCAGACCAAAGCTTTGCCGCCGGATGTTTACCAGAAATGATGTGAGGAGGGTCTTAATGCGGTTAAATACTGTAATCAGCTATCTCAAAGATTATTATCGAGTGATCTTATTTTATATGGTATTTGCGGTGGCGCAATTTTTGTTTTTCTGGTCAATATGCCATTTAATGCCCGGCGAGCGGCTTTACCAGCGAAAAGCGCGCATGAAAGCCGGCAAAGCCCCCATGGCGGCCATTGTTGACCCCATCAAAAAATCCCAGGTTCCGGATTGGAAAAGATAAATTGAATCCATAAACCCAATCCAGCACTATTTTGGGTGACCTGCTGCTGTGTTTATCTGCCTTTCCCATCTCTTAGGGAATATGTGATCTATTCTATTCATCCGATCCTGCGCTCCGATGATAACAACTCAAGCCCCTCTTGTTAGCGTTTCAAACTTTTGCTATCAATTTCGGTATCACTTTATTACTAACGGGAGAGACCCTATGACCCATTCATATGTTCACGGATACGACCCAAAAGAAAACCGGCGTCTGCAGGATCAGGCCAACACCTTAGTCGAGCTCCTGCATTCCGACACGTCTTATTCGGCCGGCAGCCGGGTGCTGGAAGCCGGTTGCGGCGTGGGGGCGCAAACCATCACTTTGGCGCGCAACAGCCCGGATGCAGCTTTCATTTCCATCGACATATCCGCAGATTCCATTCGCCAAGCCCAAAAAGCGGCAGATAATGCAGGTTTTGCCAATGTAGAATTCCAGCAGGCGGACATTTTCAATTTGACCTTTGAACCCGCATCTTTTGATCACATCTTTGTGTGCCATGTTTTAGAGCATCTTGCGGAGCCGACCACAGCTTTGAACCTTCTCAGAAATCTGATCAAGACCGATGGTACGATTACCGTTATTGAGGGCGATCACGGCTCTGCCTATTTTTACCCGGATAGTGAAGCCGCCCACATCGCCATCCAGTGCCAGGTCGAGCTGCAAAAACAGGCCGGCGGTAATGCGCTGATCGGAAGAGCGCTTTACCCGTTGCTGCTGGACGCAGGATTTAAGGACATTTATGTTTCTCCGCGCATGGTTTATGCTGATTCCAGCAAGCCGGAGCTGGTTGACGGTTTCACCAAAAATACATTTACCGCCATGATCGAAGGCATTCGTAGCGATGCGCTAAAAGCCGGCATCGTCGATGAGGACATTTTTGATAAAGGCATCCGGGACCTGTACCGCACCGCAGAAGCCGATGGTGTTTTTTGCTACACGTTTTTTAAAGCGGTTGCTGTCAATAAATGAAATGCCCACCAATCATGCAGGCGACTTGGAAGAGATTTTTAGATTGTTGAGCTAAAAGCCACAGGGTAAAAAATTAAAAGATGTCAGAGAATTTAAGGCCGCTGCGGCAGATTTTCTCGATGGCATTAAAATCATCCACCTTCATGAGTCTTTATGTTAATGCTGATCTCGTTCATTTGGCCCCTTTCCGTTTAGAGTCGCGTGTTGCGCATGGTCGAGGTGTACCAAATGTTGCAACCCCAAATCACTATTGGCAGATGAATTCTTCAGCCATTAGTCCTCAATATTGATATCAATAAAAAGTGTGTCTACACGGGACAGACCGGGCCTGGATGACCTTCTGCTGACCGGTTTTTCTATGATAATTTGGTAGTGATAACAGAAATGCCCTTATTGACAATTAATCAGGGATTAGAATATCATTTTACATAGGGTGTGATCGCCTGAAGTTCAAACTGATTTCTACGATTCGTGCTGCTTACCCATCTCGCTGCCACCCAAATACACCATCTGGGCGACCAATCAGCGCCCTAACTGACTGAGCCTTCAAAAACCAATTCTTAATCTTATTCACCGTTCAAAACAGATCGTAGTGTCAATGCTCATATTTTCCTGAAAGGAGGTGAGTCATAAGGGACAGGTTGACTGATGAGGGGGGGTGGATTCCTGAAATGAACCCAAAAGGACATGGAGGCCAAGATGATGAAAAAATAGATCGGATTTTCATTGATGCTCGCCATGATATTTAGCATGACGGCTTATCCCGCTGCTGCCGAAACGGATGAGTCTCCAATTACTATATCCTGGATCAACACGCGCTGGGATTATCGAGACTATGGAAACTTTGGAATGCAAAATTGGACCGGCGGTTCACAACTGCGCAACGGCACCATGTTTCTGTTTGAATGTATACTTGACCTGGGGGGACTGGACCTGATCGAAGATAAAATGCGGGTTGTGGCCGTCAACACGGTGTCGAAAAAACGGTATAAATTGCACTATGAACCTTTTTACTGGCGGCCTGCCAGTGGTGTGCTGGAATACTGGGCACTGGCGGTGCAACCAAACGAATCGATGTTTGAAGGTGAATGGAAATTTATCGTACACGGCAAGGATTCAGACGGCAACAGGCACCGCCAGGTGGATGTTGCCCCTGCCCCTCAAGAAGTTTTTCCAGCAGACATTGGCCATGTAACCGTCAAAAGATCCGGCGGAGCTTACGAGGTTTGCTGGAGCGGCATCGGGGCCCCAAACACTGTTGATCTCAACTACCGCGTGCTGGTGATCGAAACCGCCACTTCAGATATTGCAGCGGTTCTGGTGGGTAAATGGCAGGATGGCAATGGCGCCGGAACTTATGATTTGTTTTCCAACAAGGTCACCTTTACGATTCCACCCCAATATGCGGGCGACGCGTATGCCATACGGCTGGCCAATATACTTCAGGGGAACAAAGCCCTTTATTATCTGATACTGCCAAATAACTGATTGAAAAATGATCTCAGGCTATACCAACATGCCAAAGGCAGGGTTTATGAAAACCCTGCCTTTTTTGACTTCCAAAACCATCCAAGGCGGGACGCGGGCCACCTGAAACCTGAAGCTGAATGCCGTTACAACCAGAGTTACGAATGCATTAATTGAGCTTCAGCTCCGTTTCCTGATAAAACAATCTTCCGCTCATATCTTTCATCTTTTCTGTGACAATCACTTTATCTGCCACTACTTGCGCCACGCGACCACCGTGCAGCCCGATACGGGTGCCGGTTCCAATCACGTAGCCCCTGCCCGAGGCTTCCTTGACCAAAGCCCTATTACCGCTGGCCGCAAGAACAATCCCGGTTAGCTTCAGCTGGCTTATATCGATTTTTTCCAGCGGCGTGGTGCCGTTGTGGTTGGTTTCTGCGTAGGTTGCCGTTTGCCCCTGGGCTTTTGGTCTTTCTTTAAACAAAGGCGCAAACGGGTCAATTTTGTCTATTGGGTCATACACCGGAGTAGGGTTGCGGGCATATGCTGTATCTGTTTCAGTATTCCTTTCATCATCAGCATCACTTTTGAAAGCGGTTATATCCGGTTTTGGCTCGGGAGTGGCGGCGTTTTGATTTTGTGCGGTTGAGGTGATGATCTTTTTTCGAATTACCATGGGCTTGTCGTATGTGCGGGACTCACAGACCGGATTTAACGCTATTGAAAAGATGCTCACCAGAAAGGCGACCCAGCTGATTTTAGCAATGGGCTGTTTCATAAATGACCTCCTCGATTTGGGTTCGAAGAGATAGTCGCAAAGGGGGCAGGAAAAGTGACATTTTTTCAGACCGCATCTGAATAAATTTTTGATGCAATCGGTGGGTCTATTGAGGCTTGTTCAGTTTAATGACCCTTTTCTGAATAACGATTCTACCATATACGTCTTCAATTTCTTCTGTGATGATAATTCGGTCTTTTAATATCTGGCTGACTTTTCCGGCGCTTGTGCCGATATAAGTGCCTTCCCGGATAACATGTCCTTTGCCGGTCGCGTCTTCAACTATGGCTTTGTTGCCATTATCCGAAAGCATCACTCCCACCAGCTTTAACTGGCTCGGATCCAGCGTTTCAAGCGGGGTGCGGGGTCGGGCTTTATTTTTGACAGCCTGTCGGGATTTGTTTCCGATTGCTGGCTCAAAAGGATCCACCGCCCAGCCCTCATGCATCGAAAACGAATTAACCATGGAAGGACTATCCTGTGTGCTGGTGACGGATAATTGGGCTTGTTTTTTTCTGGCATTAGCAGCAGGGGCTGTTTTGTTTGAGATAGGCTGCGACCATTCTGTGGTTTGTGTCGGTCTATGGGTGAAATGGATATTGTTCAATATGTCCAGTCTGGAAATGATGAGCATAAAGCACACCACTGCCACCGGCGCTGCAATGATTTTAAGCGTCATAAAAGTGCTGCCCGCTATTTTATCGATCAAAGAGACTTTTTGCGGCTGATTGATGGTATCCGACAGGGCGGGTAAAACCTTTGGTGGTTGTTTGGCCTGCTCTCGGGACTCGATTTCGGATGTGCGGGTATCGAGAATCAGATCCATGCAGGTCAGGCAGTGCTCGAGGTGTTCCTCCATTGTTTGTTGCGCATCCGGTGCCAGTTCTTCAAATGCATAGGCGATCGCCTGCTCGGAGAACGGACACTCCTCAAGGGCCTTTTGGGAGTCGCCAGCATACCCGTTCCGTAAAGAGTCCATTAACTGCTCTGTTTTTTCAGTCTTGTCCAAATGTTTTTCGATCATCTGTCATCCTGTTCCATTGATATCGCAAGATACCAACGCTTTCATCTGTTATAGTCGCCCATATGAGATCATGGGTGACATTATCTTTCATCGATTAAACAACTCTCGATAATCCAGCCCATCGGTATCCAGACATCTGGTTAATACATTTTTGAATTTGGCCATCGAGCCGGTCTCTTTACGGGTAAATTGTTTTTTAATGGCCTCTACCCTGCGTTTTAATTCCTGCGGGTCCGAGCTGTCGCCATTTAGTTCCCTATTGGCCATCTGTTCGTAAGTCAGGCCCTCAAGGTTCATCCGGATCAGATTGGCATCTCTGGGAAATAGGTCGGATAGCTGCACCAGGGCTTTTTGAATCAGTTTGCGCTGCTCCTTGCCGATAATTTCCGTTTCCGGGTTATGTTGGCTGTCGCATTGAAAGCCTGCTGGGTTAACATCGGTAAGCGCAGCTTCGTTGTGCTGCCGCGCGAATTTTCGATTGGCGTCGATGATGCGCCTGTTCAGAATGATCGTCAAATAGGTCTGCAGGGAGGCGCGGCCATTGTATCTGCAGATGGCTTTGCCGCTCAACAGCTCCAGCCAGAACGTTGAAAGTACGCTTTCAATCGCGTGCGGATCCTTGTCGAATAGCCGGCGGTTGGCAAAGGCTGCAAAAAAATGGGCGTAGCGGTTATACAGCTCTATGATCGCACTGCGATAGCCGGAACGCAGATCTTGGCAGATTTTACGTCCCAGATCATAATCCATATGTTTTCGATGATTTTTCATATACGGCTCTGTGCTAGCACCTTCTGCCGGATCTGGACAGCCATGAGAGCAACGGCACAACCCGGCTTATGTACAATTATATCGGCCGATTAAAAGTCTAACTTGAGTGGTGAGAAGGCATGTTGCGCTTTACGGTGACCTTTCGAAAACCTATCGACGACAAGAACATGACGGGGGGTAGTGCAGAAGGGCGTCAATATTGAAATTAGCTCGACCCGGCTTTTGTTCTAAACAGCTGAAAAAACTAAAGTAAATAAATTTTTAAGCCGATAATGCAGATTAGAGGCGGCCATCCGTCTAACCTATTTTCAGCCAGGGAGACCAGCGTGCCGGTATATCAATTTATATGCAAAAAGCATGGCTTCTTTGAAAAAATAACGATCAAAGCCGAATGGGATCGCATCCGTTGCCCTAAGTGCGGTGCAAAATCCAAAGTGGATCAAAAATGCAAGTCCGACCACAAAACTGTCTTTAAATATTTCTATTGACTCACTACATTCATTGATCTGTTATTGAATTGCTCCAATTAAAAGCCAGATGATATGTTCAACAGAGACATTTAGCTTAATTCTGATATAAGGAAGGTAAAAATTTTATGGACTTCCCTACTATTATGATAAAACGGATGACATTTTTTGTGCTGGCAGTGTTTCTTGCTGCGGCGGTGCTGTTTGCCTGTTCCAATAACCCGGAAGCCGAATCTGAACCGCAAAAAGGCGTGATTGAGGAAATGACCGATAACGCTGCTAAGGAAGTGGTCAACCGGATTCGAACGCCGCTTAACAAAGCACGTTCTGCCGCAGATCAAGAAGAAGAACGACTGGATGATATGGAAAAATCCCTAAAAGAATAGGGCTGTACCATTAACTGCCCACCGTTAACATTCAATCGCGCACGCTTGCCTCTGTGACACCCTGTCCCTTGAAAGATGCCCCTGGCTTTGATATCCATTTTAGGGATGAGCCCATGGCTGACGAAAAATCGTTTGAAAGAAGGCGTTGCATACCTGGCTGAGCGCGATGATGACCTCGCGCGCCTTTTCGAGGAAAACGGCGTGCCGCCTCTTTGGGCAAGAAAACCTTGTTTTTCAACTCTGATTCACATTATTTTAGAACAACAGGTGTCGCTTGCTTCTGCCATGGCCATGTACCGTCGTCTCAAAGATAAGCTGGTGCTGTTTACGCCAAAACATTTTTTGGAAGTGGGCCCATCATATCTGAGATCGCTGGGAATCACGCGGCAGAAAGCGGTCTATTGTATGAATGTGGCTGAGGCCATTCTTGAAGGCCATCTCGATCTAAAGGCCCTGTCCAGAATGGATGACCCGGCTGCCGTGAACGCGCTCACACAAATCAAAGGCATTGGTCCCTGGACTGCGGATATCTATCTTTTGATGGCCCTGCGCAGGCCAGATGTATGGCCCTCAGGGGACATTGCACTGCTCAACACAGTGCGCAAGGTGAAGGGACTTGAGCGGAATCCACCGCCATCTACTTTGGCCGCAATTGCCGAGGACTGGCGACCTTTCCGGTCAGTTGCGGCCAGGATGCTATGGCATCACTATTTGTCCGGCAAGGATCGGAACTCAGCGGCAGCGCGCTGACAGCAACATGGGCGGGCGCCAGCATCGGGCCGGCTCTCAATCTTAACCTCAACCGGGAATGTGTGGTTAACGTGGTATGTCTATATTATTTCAATACGCGTTAAACATATCTTTGCTGCTTGCACTTTTAACCGGATGCTCAACCACCGTGGATCGCAAAGAACCGGAATCGAAAGGTCCTTTGCAGGAGTGCATCGCGTATGCCCAAGAAGGGCAATATGATCAATCGATTGTCTTTTGTGACAGGGTCATAGTGAATCATCCGGAGTTTGCCGAGGCTTACCTTCACAGAGGCAATGCCCATAGAAACCTTGGCCGGTATGAAAAAGCGATCTCGGATTACGATACGGCCATCGCGCTAGATCCTGATAATGAAGAGTTTTACAATCATCGTGCGATTGCTTACCGGAAATTAGGACAGGCCGATAAGGCGATCGCGGACTGCAATAAGGCTCTGGAATTAAACCCGAGATCTGTCGAGGCCTACATTAACCGGGGCAATGCCTACATTAGAAAGCGCCAGTATGATCAGGTCATATCCGATTTCAATAAAGCCATTGAGCTAGACCCCTTGTCTGCGGATGCCTATTTCAACCGTGGGCTTATTTTTGCTTCAGCCAAAAAGCAATATGACGAAGCCATTGCGGATATCAGCAAGGCCATACAGATAAACCCTGAGTTTGCCAGAGCTTATTACAGCCGGGGACTTGTCTATGATGCCAAGGGCAATTACCAGAGGGCCGTGATTGATTATAACCGCGCCATCGAGATCGATCCGGGTTTTGCCAAAGCTTACGCCAAGCGCGGCATTTTCTATGGCCGCATGGGTCAGAACAGACGGTTTTGCGCGGATTTGTTAAAAGCCTGTGAATTGGGTTCTTGCAAATATTTAGAAGTAGCCAGAAACGTCGGCGCCTGCCCTTCAATACCCTGAACTTCAAATCACTTCCTGTTGAATATCTATCAAAAATAAAGCTAATCGGCTCAATCGCCAATCTTTGTGGCGAATGTATTCGCCTCTGGCACGTTCTGATGAGACGGCTGCATACCTATACGCTATAGTCGATTTGAATCGTGTAGCGTGGGTCTGCGTGTACTTCCCAATATTGTTTTTGCAATTTTTGTGTCACCGGGCCGGGTGCACCTTTACCGATCGCCTGCCCGTTGATTTTTGTAATCGGTATGATACCGCCGGCGGTCGTTGTGATAAATACTTCATCAGCAGCAAGTGCTTCATCAGCAGGAAGATTGCGCTGCACGACTTCATAGCCGCAATCAGGCGCTATCTCAATTGTGGTTCTGCGCGTCATGCCCTCCAGCACACCTGCCCCCGGCGTTGTCAGTGTGCTACCGTTTACCGCAAAAATGTTGAAACCTGGACCCTCGACCAAATTCCCCTGTGAATCGACAACAACTGCAGTTTCGCCGCCACGTTCGTAAGCTTCGAATAGACCCATAACCATGTCGAGCCAGTGATAGTTTTTTACGGTGGGGTCGACTGATTCCGGGGGTATACGCTGCCAGCGACTGATAATGAGGTGTAGTCCTTTTATTTGCTTTTCTGGTGTTGCAATCCAGATAAAGGGGATGGCAAAAGCAAAGAATTGGTTCTTACAGGTCCGTGGGTCGCGTGAGCCTGGTTTGGGCTGTCCCCTGGTACAAATCATTTCGACATAGGCATCCCGCAATCCGCTTGCTCTGACGCAGTCCATTAAAATATCGCGCAAATCGCTGCGGCTGTATGGAATTGATAATTGCAGTTTTTCCATACTGGCAAAGAAACGTTCAATATGATCCTCAAGCCGAAAAAACTTTCCCGCCAACACACCGGCGACATCGTATGTCGCATCCGAATGCAGGAAACCCCAGTCAAGCAACGAGATCTTAGCTTCCTCTACAGGCACGATGTGTCCATCAACATAAGCCACACCTTTTGATAAGTCAGCCATCCTTATTATCCTTTCATGTTTTTTAATTACTAATCAGATTTTTATTACCGCAAATATGAAAATATCACAAATATCTTACGGACACGAAAATTCATCCTTTTATTTTGAGGAATGGTGATCCTCTTATTTGCTCTGAACCCCTGAAATTTGAACCCTGCCTGCCCTCCGGAGCGTTAGCGGAGGCGGGAACCTTTTAACCCTATTTCAATCCATTGACACAGCCCCCCGGGCTTTGATAAATACGAGCCGCTTGCAATTAAATCCGTTTTCACACAGAAAAGGATATTGTTCTCCGGTGTCAGATAAACCTACCATCTCGCTTCCTGTAAGCAATTCGCTGAAGGGGATCGGTTTGATCATCTTTATGACGATCTGCTTTTCTTCTTTAGATGCCTCGGCCAAATACCTGAGCAATGCACTTCCTTTGTTCGTGCTATTATGGGGCCGTTATGCCTTCAATTTTTTCTTTGTAGCACTTTTCTTTTTCAGTGGCGCACCTGCTGATATCATTCACACAAAAAATATAAAATTGCAGCTTCTGCGTTCAATTTTTCTGGTGGCTGCGACACTCACATTCTGGTTGGCATTGATGTTTTTGCCGTTGGCAGATTGTGTGGTCATTCTTTTTGTATCACCCTTATTGGTAACAATCCTTGCGGCCCCGCTTTTAGGTGAAATTGTCGACAAACACCGCTGGATCGCTGTAATAATAGGCTTTATCGGTGTGACGGTCGTCATGCGGCCCGGATTTACCATTTTTAATTGGGTATCCATACTACCCCTCATCACTGCTCTTTTATATGCTGGGGTTCAAATCTCAACGCGAATTCTCGGCCGGACAGACGCTGCGCTAACGACTTTGCTATATTCCAGTGCTTGCGGAGCTATCATTTGCACGATTGGCGTATTGTTTTTTTGGGTCACGCCTTCTCTGCCACAATGGTTTCTTTTAGGCTGGCTGGGATTTTTAGGAGCGGTGGGTCATTATTTAATGATTAAGGCCTATGGACTGGCACCGGCATCATTGCTGGCGCCATTTGATTACACTACCCTGATTTGGGCGACGCTGCTGGGCTTTTTCCTGTTCGGAGACTTGCCGGATACGATGACCGTCTTGGGGGCCTTGATTATCATATCCAGCGGGCTTTACTTGATCAGGCGTGAAAGTCGTGCTAACGTTGGTTAATGATTGCCGGCCAGCATTTCCTTCCTAAATGCTTTCTTTTATTTGCGATCCGGATACCAATGTCTTCAGAACATCCTCTTTACCGATAATTCCGACAACTTTATCACCTTCCACTACAGGCAGTGTGTGATATTTTTGATCGACCATCAATTTGGCGACATCCTCGATATCGGTTTCCGGGTTGACGGTCACAGGATCGGGTGTCATGGCTTGTTTCACTTCTAAGGCTGCAATTTTCTCCACCTCTTTGTCAATCCGCTTTATGGATGTCAACGGAATAAAACTCTCCAGCAGAGTGAACACGGATGGAATGGGAAAACTTTTTTGCTGGGCGACCAGATCACTCTGGCACAGAATGCCGACCAGTCTGCCGAAGGCATCCATTACTGGAAGCCCATTGATTCGCTTTTCCAAGAGAATTTTAGCGGCAGTCGCAATCTCAGTATCAGGGGAAACGGTTATGATCTCACTTGTCATAATATCTTTTGCTTTAAGCATGGTAATATTTTACCCCTTTCAGTGATTTTCAGTTTCAATGATGAATCTACAGGGCAATCAAATCATGCCTTCAGAGCTGAGCGGAAACGTGAAAAGGTATTTTTGATGACTTTCCGCCGCTCTTTTCGAAAAACGGGTTTATATTGAATCCTGCCGGCGCCTTTGTTAAGGTTCTAAGAAAATACATAAAAGACCGATGATTGCCGCAACAAGCGTTCGTGTTTCCTGTTAACTCGCAGCCAAGGAATCAATATATGGAATATCTCAATATAGGCATCATATTGCTGGTCGGCATTTTCCTCGGATTTGCGATCAAATGGCTCATTTCAAAAGCCCCGCATCAGCAACCTGATTTTTCGCTTCCACCGAAGATGAAGCCATCATCAGGGAGCACGACGCGGCTTTATGATCTTGCACAGCGCATGATGGGCTTTTTTGAACAGGCGGCCCATCCCAAAGATCTTCTGGAAAATACCATCTTTCAGCAGGGTGTGCAAATCCTCTCTACCGGGCAGTATTCAGACGAGCAGCTCATTGAATACTATGCCGGACACAACGTGCCCATCGGTTGCATGGCGTTGGAAGCGCTGAGCCAGCGCACCTTATCCCAATCCACTATCGATCAAATAATATCGCATATCGGAAGTCGCTATGGCTGGACACTTTTTTTTGCTTTTCGATTGCTGGGTATAGACGACACCAAGCCAGTCGTCGGTCCCGCATTGCTCAAAGCACCGGAATGGTGGAAGGAAGATCAGCTGATCCTTCAAATTCTTAAGGATTTTATCAACCAGCGCCTTGATATCGATGAACGCCTGACTTTTGGCACCCTTTTGAAAGATACCGATTCCCAGCAGTTGAATGAGGCTTCCGACCTGATTGTGGCACTCAACCATCCCGGGCTTGAACCGCTCAAAGAAGAAATTCAGCAAGCTTCCGATACTCAGTTGGATCGTGAATACCTCAAGACAGTGGGCCGCTTATGGGAGCCTTTGGAGGCGGATCCTTGTGTTCATTTGAGCGATGAAATGCAATCCATTCTCAACCGGATGGAGCAATCCGTTACTGGTGACCCTTGCCGCTCGGTTATTTTAACCGGAGATGCCGGGGTCGGTAAAACAACCCACATTCGTGCGCTGGCGCAGCAGCTGGCCGGCAAAGGGATATTGTTTTTTGAAGCCTCGGCGGCAGATATCATCGCCGGCCAATCCTACCTGGGCGAGCTGGAAAAACGTCTGCTAGAAGTCATCAAGAACCTGGGTCGCAGGCGTGGAGTGATCTGGTTCGTTCCCGGGTTCCATGAGCTAATGTATACGGGCCGCCATCGCTACAATCCGGCTGGTATTTTAGATATGCTCATGCCCTATATCGACAGCGGAGCAATAACCATTGTTGGCGAGGTCCGTCCAGCAGCCCTTGAGCAGATCACCCGAGAGAATCCGCGTATCAAAACCACTTTTGACATTATTCATATAGAAGCACTGGATGATGGTCTGACATTGGAGCTGGCCAAAAAATGGGCAGGGCTTCAGACCATCCAGGATGGCCAAGCACCTCTGATTGAACGCGAAGCATTGTTGGAAGCCCAGCAGATGGTCAAACAATTTTTGGGTGATAGTGCTGCGCCGGGTAATCTGCTCGATTTTTTAAAGATCACGAGCCAGGGTTTGCTAACTGATGGAGAACCCGTGCGGGCTTTGAGTATCGATGATTTGTACCGTACCCTGTCTCATATTACCGGCCTGCCGCGGACCATTCTCGATGAGCGCGAAGGTTTGGATATCAGCGAGCTACGCGCGCTTTTCCAGCAACACGTGCTGGGGCAGGCCGAGGCTGTGGACTGTCTTGTGGAGCGCATCGCTATGATCAAAGCCGGCCTGACCGATCCGATGCGTCCTCTGGGGGTGTTCTTGTTTGCCGGCCCCACCGGGACAGGGAAAACCGAGATTGCCAAAGCATTGGCCCAGTTTCTCTTCGGCTCTCCGGAGCGTATGATTCGACTGGACATGAGCGAATTCAAAATCGCCGAATCGGAGGACCGCATTCTGGGGAGTGCTGCAAAAGACGGTTTTTCCGGCGCCGGCGCACTGGTCAATGAAATCCGTAAGCAGCCCTTCTCTGTTGTGTTGCTGGACGAATTTGAAAAAGCCCACCCCAACATCTGGGACCTTTTTCTGCAGGTGTTTGATGATGGTCGGCTCACCGATCGACAGGGAAACACCGCTAATTTTCGCTATGCCATTATCATTCTGACCTCCAACCTGGGGGCTACCATCAAGCCCGGTGACGGCATTGGGTTCAATCCCGATGCCAGCTCCTTTTCCATGCATCAGGTACAAAAAGCGATTGGCAGCACTTTCCGGCGCGAGTTTGTCAACCGACTGGACCGTGTCGTGGTATTTCACCCTCTTAGCCGTTCGGTCATGCATGAGATTCTTTTTAAAGAACTTGACATGGCACTGGAACGCCGCGGTCTTCGCAATCGTGAATGGGCAGTGGAGTGGGAAGAATCGGCTATTAATTTCCTTTTGGAGAAAGGCTTTACCAGAGATCTGGGCGCTAGGCCTCTCAAGCGTGCCATCGAACAATATCTTCTGGCGCCGCTATCCATGACCATTGTCAATCACCAGCATCCTGAAGGCGATCAATTTTTGTTCGTCCGATCGGACAACAACAGCATCGAGGTGGAATTTATTGATCCGGATGCTCCGCTGAGCGTTCCCGCCGATAGCGATCCCCTGAAGCCGACCGAGGAAGTATCCTTTCTGACACCCGGTGTGAAAAAGATGATCCTGGCATCCGAAGGGCTGAAAACCGAAGCCGATCATTTGGCCGACATTTATTCACATATCAGCCGGTCGGTTGCTTCATCCGACTGGCAGGCTCAAAAAAGTGATGCTTTGCAGCAAATTGCCGGTCCTGAATTCTGGCAGAAACCGGACTGCTATGCTGTGCTTGGCCGGGTTGAGTTCATGGATCGCATTGAAGCTGCACTCAAAACCGCTGGGTCTTTGTTAAGACGACTCAAAGGCCCGGATGATAGAACCAAGCGAATTTACTCCAGGAAAATCATTACGCGTTTAGCAGAACAGCTTTATCTTTTAGACGAAGCCAACCAGAGCCTCAATCAGAATCTTCCGCAGGATGCCTACCTTATGCTCGAATCAGGTCCAGCTCCTTCATCGCCGGAGCAGCCCGGCGCGTCATTCATCAAACAGCTTCAGGAGATGTATCAGCGGTGGTGCCATAATCGACGAATGCGCCAGGACCTGCTTGAGAGCCTTGGAACTTCTGATTCGGCCGCAGATTCTATTATTTTAGCTATCAGCGGGCTCGGCGCCTATTCTATCCTCAAGCCAGAATCTGGTTTACACGTGCTGGAAATTCCAAAAAAAGGTACTTCTTACGACCGGATTAGCGTTCGGGTAAAAGTTGTAGGACAGCCCGAATCGCCGACAAGCGGCAAACAAGATCAGTTACGTCAGGCTAAATTCGGTTTGTCAGCTGAAAAAACCGCCAGAGCAATCGTTGTCAGACGCTACCGGCGCGAACCCTCACCACTCGTTCGCGATGCCGTGCGAAACTACCGCACCGGCCTCATCGATAGAGTACTGGGGGGCGATTTCGACCTGTTTGGTTAAAAGGTGACCATGCGGCATTCACTGCAGTCCCAATAGTGTTGCCCTTAAACCTGGTTCTTTTTAATTAACCATTTACCCAATCAATTAATTAGCGTCTTTTGGCTTAACAAAGGATTGAAGAACCGCGCGCTGCCAGATCTCGTTATAGCCGTCTGCTTCAACTGTGCCGCTGACACGCTGCTTCTGGGAAAAACTGATGCGCACAAAATCCCTGAATCGCTTTTCAACTTTTTTGCGCAGCGGCTCACACAACTGATCGTACATCAGGTCGTCGACGTCACTGAAGTCAAAAAATATGGCCAGGTTGTTGATGATGCTGTTGAGGGTATTTTGCGATACGTCCTGGGCCTCAACGACGCTCATCAACTGGTTGGCCACATCCACCAGCCCATAGCGGATGACCTTTTTAATATGATGAAGCTGCTCGGCTGTCCAGAATATGCGGTTGCGGTCCATGCTCAGCTCGCATTTATCCTGGCCCATCAGGTTAATACGGGTAACCACATACTGCCGGGCGCCTTCGGGGAGCAAGGCGGCGATCTGAGTGACAAAAATGCCGTCCTGGAACACCGATACCCCCCCGCTGGCGGTTTCCAGGGCATGGATATGGTCTCCTAAATTCTTTGCACCCAGACGAACATACCCCTCGGCGTCTTTAAATTTCAGAGGTGCCAGAAATACGGGACCAGCGCTTTTAGCGATTTTGTAAGCAAGCTGCTCCCGGCCGATGGTTATGGTTTTGCCCTGCTCATCTTTGAAACCGACCGGTATCTGCAAAAATCGAATATTGGTTTTAAGGTAGCCGGCAAATTCCAGGCTGCGGCAGTATTTAATTTTCGAGGCCTTCAGATGCAGGATCACTTCGGTGCCCACCGGTAGGTCTTCGTCTAAAATCCTGACATCAAAATAATCTCGCAGGCCGCTAATCGTAATCATCAGCCCGGCATGCCCTGCTTTGCGCGTTTTGATCTCAATTTTTTTTGCCACCAGAAAACTGGATAAAAATCCAATGCCAAACTGACTGATAAATCCAAAATCAATCCGGGTATCCTGATTGATATCTCTGATCTCGTTGGACTGGTAAAAAGAGATACCGATTGCCAGAAAATATTTTTCAATCCACTGACGCGTCATGCCGATCCCGTTGTCGCGCATTTTGATGACACTGATATCATCGCTGAATTCAATCAATATGGTCGGCGAATAGGCTGGATCGACCAGCTTGCGGTAGTTGCAGGCATCCACCGCGTTCTGAATCAGCTCGCGCAAAAAAACACGCTTGTCCGAATATAAGCGGTTGCCCATGAACAGCTGCAGGCCGGCAGAGGAATCGACATTAAACTTCAAGTCGATGGGCGTATACCCTTGGGGCTCGATTTCATAGATCACATCGGAATACAAAAACCGCGGGCGCACCCTTTGGTTCATATTTTCAAGCAGTTGCTGCACCCAGCGTTCGTGGTGTTTGAGAGCCCGGTGTATTTCAGGATCGCTGCACTGGATTTTAAGGCGGATTGTGCCGTTTAAATACGGGTGGGGACCGATATCAGAGACGCTGAAATAGTCTTTTAGCTCACCAAGCTTAAAGCGATCTTGTGTCGGCAAGTGGCTGTAGATCTGCCATAGGGTTGTTGCTGTTGATAAATCCAGCTCCCGTCCTAGTTGAAGGCATGCGGCCAGCAGCGCTACATTTACCGTTGTATGCTTTGTGAGCGCTGCTGCAAGGTCAGTGCTGTTGTCGTATCCTGCACTCAGGCACACGCCTGCAATGTTGTCGGCAAAAGCAGCATCGGTAATTCCCAGCGCTTTCCAGTTGTCGCGGATCAGCTCAGCGGAGCGGATATAATGAGGCTCGCCGTAGCGGGGTGCCGGCTGCTGCCTGCCATCCGTCAGGCCAATGTCGACCAGATAGGCCGCTGCATACAGGGTGAGCAGGTGTTCTGGCTGCATGCTTAAAATCTGCATTTGTTCATCATCCAGCAGCCAATTTTCAAGGCAGTCGATCAGCCGGTTTCCCTGAGCAACCAAATCAATCGTGTCACCGCTATCCCATGGCAGTCGGGCGTCAGGCAGCTCTGCAACCGCAGACCGTATGGCCGTCAAATTCGTCTTTAAAGCGTTTTCGAGTTTATCCGCAATAGCATCCATATAAATTCATCCGCACGCACAGGACCGGTTCATAATTTGCGAGCATGCTTAGCTGATTTCTCAAGATGTGCACAAATTTTGAAGTTGCAACATGCGTCCCACAGACAGCTTTGCTGCCCGCCTTTGGACGATTTTCAATTCATAGAGGAATCAGCGCTTAAATCCTTCTTTTGACTGGTTGACGCGGCCAATTTTAATCGTATCTTGTGGTTAACTATCGGTATGATTAAATGTTGCCTGAATAACAGACAAGGAGGCAAAGATGCGGCTTGAAGGCAAAACGATCGGTATCCTCGTTGGACCCGGATATGAGGACCTGGAATTCTGGGTGCCCTATATGCGCGTCATGGAAGAGGGCGCACAAGTCCGGGTGATCGCGGCCAAGGGTGGTGAAACCTACACCAGTAAAAGCGGCGGCTTGACTGCCACAAGTGAAATTGCTGCCAACGAAATTACCGCCAATCAACTGGATGCATTGCTGGTGCCCGGCGGCTGGGCGCCGGACAAGCTGCGCCGGGATCCCGATATCCTGCAGTTGGTCCGTGAAATGAACAATCAGGGCAAAATTCTTGGATTCATCTGTCATGCCGGCTGGGTGGCGGCCAGTGCCGGAATTTGCGAAGGCATGCGGGCCACAGGCAGTACCGGAATCAAAGATGATCTGGAAAACGCCGGTGCTATCTGGACGGATGAGCCGGCCTTCCGGGAAAACAACATGGTATGGGGTCGTGTGGTGGCAGATATTCCGATTTATTGCCGGGAACTTATCAAAGCGCTGCAGTAAACCAATAAATGTGTGCTTCGAATTAAAGTTTAAAACCTGGTATTTCTCATAATGCTCGGTATGCTCAGCCCCCGCATTTGAATCGGAACCCACAACTATTGATTTTCAGATCAACATTCAATAAAGTAAGAAAATTTCTAAGGTCAATCTAAATGAAAAAATCTGCCAAAAAAGAGATCAAGGCGCATGGTGTGCGGCTCCTATTGTCACGCCACCCGCAGATACGAAAGCTCAAGCGCCAGCATTTCCCCGCCTTCCATGGCAATAAACACTGGTCTTCCAGCTGGTTGTTGATGGACTACCTGGGACAAAAGGGGCTGCCCAAAAAGGCGCATCTCATGGAAGTGGGCTGTGGCTGGGGGCTGGCCGGAATTTATTGTGCTAAAAAACACGGGTCCATTGTAACGGGTGTGGACAAGGATCCCGACGTTTTTCCTTACCTGCGACTGCATGCTGATATCAACCGCGAAAAAATATCCACCCTAAAATCGGATTTACGAAAGATCAAAAAACGGGATTTGAAAAAAACGGATGTAATGATCGGTGCTGATATTTGCTTCTGGGACAGCATGGTTGATCCATTGCGAAAGCTTATCAAAAAAGCCCTCAAAAACGGCGTCAAGCAGGTGTTTGTTGCCGACCCCGGAAGACCCACCTTTGAAAAGATTGTAGACCATTTTTGCAAGCAGGGAATTGGAAAAGTCTATGACTGGGACACCCGGCGGCCGCGACCCATTGCAGGCCGAATTCTCCGAATTAAAGCCAAATCCAAATAGTCCTCAACGTATTCAAAACCGCCATTGAAAAAACAGGGTGGCATTTTGTGAATGACTGCAGGCGATCTATCGCGGCAACCCCTGCAACCCGGTTTTTTCTTCGATTTGTGAAATAAAATACAGAAATCCAGGTAAGTTGTTCTATAAAATTTTTTTAATATTTATCATCCCCCGTTAGAGTAAATTACTGTAAAAGCTGCAATGTCTTCCTCTTAACTCAAAATAATGACTGCACTTGCACGCTTCTTGCAGCACTAGTAAAGAAAAAAGGGGGACTTACCAATGAAAAATATAAAAAGATGGTGTGCCTTATTGTTGTCGTGTTTGTTATTCTTTTCCTGCAGTGCCATCTCTAAGATGACGGCGATAGAAGAAGACCAGCAGGTGGTGGAAAAACAAGCAATTGAAACTTCTGCTAAAGGTGTTCTCATAAAAGTCGACGAGAAAAGCAATGGTCAGAACGAGTTGCTGGATGCCGTTTATCTGCTGGAGAAACTCTACGGCAAGCCGGTGGTCGTCACCAATGGCGGTATCACGCATGATGGTGGATCAGTCGTAAGATATGCACTGTACTTCGATGTCTCTGACAGCTTGTATTCTGTTGTAATGATATCAGGTGGCCAGATTACATCAATTGATACGATGAACAAAGGTAATGTAATCCTGGGCCCGGCAAAGATTTCGGTTGATAGTATTATTCCCGATTCAAATGTTAAGAAAATACTCGAGGCGGGTGATACAAATTCTAATCTTGGCGGGTAACCTGGAATAAATAAAAGTGGGAGTGAGGTTGGGACTCGGTACCAGTAAGCTGGTTTAGCTGGTCCTGGCCTCAACTCCTGCAGATTCTTGTTATTTCATATCAACGGCACCTCACCAAAAGGATTAATCCCGCATCTGGTCTAATACTTTTGTATTAAGAAATAACATCCACAATATTCACGATTTGTTTTCACACTACCCGTTATTATCATTTGCTGGAAAATGTCTTATGCATCTGTTTTGATTAAGTATAAAATTTATGAAGATGTTTGGCACAGCAATTGCTTCTATCCACCCGGCCATCAAAGTTTTGGTCATGTGTCGAGAAGGGACGTAAAGAAGGGCGTCATATGATGGGGGCAATTGATCAAACGGAGCACAATCGGCTATCGGGAATAAATTATTTCAATACAATTCATTATCCCAGAATAGCAACCGAACAATCCGGCAAAACAGGAAACCGAAAAGATAGACCCATGGAACATGCCCGCCTGTCCGGCACATTTATTGAAAACAAGGGGCCGACAATTACAAAAACGGTTGTTAAAGACCGCAAATTGGTGGTTGAGAAATATGACCGTAACGGACGGCTAATTCGATTGACACCTCCCGGCTATATTCCATTCGACCGGGCACCGCACTCATTTTGGATTTGATGGTGTGTCGCGGCATCGATATGAAACAACGACTCAGTGATGGCTTGAATAACTCTGGAGAGTCTAATTTCTGATTATCTAAAACCTAAAGAGAAAAGGAATTTTAAACCCTATGGGAATGGAGGCTTTAAAAATCAAACCGAAAAATGAGCGCAGGAATGGAAAACGACATATATGCTCACAGGAGATCTTTTTTGCAACCCGAAGTCAATTTTATGAAGGGCTTCTTATGAACTACAGTCTTAACGGTCTTTTTATCAAGACCAAAGAGGACCCGCCTATAGGCGAATTGGTCACTGTTGTGGATCCAAACCCGGACGGAGAAGATAAAAAACGTCAGGGTCAGGTCCTATGGAAAAACGAGCAGGGATTCGGAGTCGAGTTGTTCCATTCTCGAAATGATCAGGAAGCCAAGCTGTTGCGTTTTGAAAAAAGATCGCCAATATAGATGGCTTAAAACACTTTAAATTAAAATCACCGGGCAGATGATATCATCAAAGAAGTTCTGGCCTTATTTCCCGGTTGCGACGCAACGATCAAGACGGATCCGCCTGTCCTGCTACCCCTCACACGTAAATCAAAACCCGCTCCCCCTTGCCATCCGCTTCCAATGCCTTATTGTTTGTGTAGGGAGAAAACCATGTTCAATACCCTAATAGACGTTATTGGTGCCGTGTGCGCTGTTCTGCTAGTCGGGTATTTGGTTAAATCTTATGCCCGCAAGCCACCAAAAGACGGCGATGCCGAATCGACGGTGATCGAAGATTACCTTCAGAAAATAACGCGGATTACCGGCTTTAGTGTCTATGATACATTCCAAAAATCCGCAGAGAACTGGCATGTTCCCACCCGAAGAATTGATCAGGATTTCGCTAAATACCTGTCATCCCAGATCATCCCTTATTACGTAAAAGACTTTGTCAGGAAAAGCCAAATACACATCGATGAATTGTACAGGGGCAAGGGGACTGTCTATTCAGAAAAAAGATTGTGGGTTTTTTATTCTGTTCTCATATTGCTTTTCTGGGGCGGTGCTGTTTTCATAAGCCTATATGTTTTTCCAAATATCTGGCCGCCAGAGTTCAGGGCAAACATTCACATCGGCCCGCCTTGATATCCTGACTTTCGACTGTTGTCCCCATTTACCAACATCAAATGACCTTTACCCGATTGCCATTTCCGCAACCCTATTTTCCAATTCGCTATGATACTGTATAAAAAAATATACAGTAGGTATCATTTTTCTTACACATTTTGATGTTGCCAGCTGTCCGTTATAATCGATAACTGTCTGTATTTTAATCACATCATTTTTTTTTGCCTAAATTGCACACTTATTGCTATATTCTTATATAGATCAGATACATGCGGCGCCCGATCGAGCTAAAAATTCGAATTGCTTGCGTATCATGAAGGGTCATTTGGCGCTTGTGAATGCTTGCGTTGATCTTGCCTGGGGGGAAGGACAAAGCTTTAAAGCAACCACTTGGTTGTTTCAATAATGTTTAAAACGGGTGTATGCCTTTTAGACTGGCTCCATTATATTTCAAATTTAGAACTGCCAAAAAGACTTCCTCCTGAGTAAACCACCGCAGAATCTTTCTTGAGCAAGCTCGAAAAGTAACAAATACGTTCATACGTATTTCGATGAGCCGTGATCAAATCAACCGTTTGGCTTTGCCCATCAAGCGAATGATGGAACTTAGCGAACAAGAATTGACCTAAAAAGAAAGGAGAGGCATCATGTTAAAAAAAGGCAAAAAACCGGAAGATAGCTCAGATTATGTCTATGAGAAAGATTCAGTCTCAGAAAAGACAGCACCCAAACCGACACCGTCCATCCCGTCAACGCAAACCAGTTCTGAAAATACCACCATCGGAAAAAATATCGCTATCGAAGGACACATTCGCGGCGATGAGCACCTCGTTATCGATGGTGCTATGAAAGGTAACATCGAAATGGCCAGGCATAATTTTTCTGTGGGGTCCAACGGACGGGTTGAGGGTGAGATCAATGCGCAGAATGTACGCATCAGCGGTCAAATGATTGGCAATATAAAGACACAGGGCAAGGTTGAAATTACCAAAGAAGCCGATTTTATGGGTGATATAAGAGCCAAGGGTATTTCGATTGAAGATGGTGCCTACTTCAAAGGATCCATTGAGCTTGCCCAGGAGCCCCACAGAAAGACAACTTTGAGCGCAAAGTCGACGCCCTCAACAGCCCAACAACCCGCTAACAAGTCCAAAAACCAAACGGCCAAAGAGGTTGTTAAGGAGAATTGATTTTTGGTAACTCCGAGCGTACCTGTTTACGACTATTCTCATGCCGACCCCTCACTTGCTGCCTTTACCAGCAGGATGCTTAAAATGTATCTTGAAAACCTTGGCCGTCATCCGACAGCACAGGTTTTGGATGTGGGACCCGTTTGTCAGGAAAATATCCTATATTTCACAAAACGGGTGATGCGCTTTCACGTTTGTGATTTATTTGTGCGATTGAATCGTAGCCGGCACAAGGGTTTATCGACCGAGCAGGTGCGGGAATTCTTAGACTATCCGGCGGGCAGTTTCGATGGGATCAACCTGTGGGATTTTCTTGACCATTTAAAGGTTGAAGAATTGGGTAGATTGGTGAATTGGTGTCAAATGACACTAAAGCCGGGGGGAATGATGATCATCACCAGTTTTGAAAAGCAATGGGCCCCTCAGCAAACCCACACCTTTGTCGTCAGTAGCGGCTGCCGCATAAAGTTTCGCCTCCAGGGCCACCTGGATTTGCCGCGCTATTATCACAACAACAGGATCATGACCGCTGTGCTGTCAGATTTTCGGACTGTCAAGTCATTCATCTATCGCAATGGGGTAAGGGAGTTTTTATGTAAAAGCGACTAGGGCATCATTATGCCGAATTCGATTTTGAACCAGCCATCAGCGTGCCGGGCATTGGTTTATTATTGAATTTCTCGCTGCAGTGATGGATTAAATGCAGGATAAATTGAAAACAGAGACAAGACGAAGCTTAATGTGTTAAACGCTCACTTCACTAACAGCTTGTAGATAATGATGATGAGTGTGACGAAAATGATGAAGGAATAGGTCCAGCGGTTTTGTCGTTTGGTTAACACCGGCACGGTCTTTTTTTGTATCGGAACGGGAAATTGGAGATCCGGAATCTTGAACCGCATTGCTGAAAATTCATAGGTTTTTGGGTCGGTATAAATTCTTAAAATAGTCACCGGCGCAATAAAATTCTCTTCAGGCGTATAAATAATCGCTTTATTAATTTTGGAAAAAGGAATGTTCCACTCTTCAAATTGAATGCTATTGTCCGTAAAACGTAATCGGCCGTTGCGAGTCTCTTTGCGCGCCCATTTCAAAGGATTTTGCTTTTGAGGATGATCTATTAGCCTGGCTTTAACTTGAACGTCCTTTTCCAAATTAGGCACCTCGCGAAACAAGCCTGCTGGCCAGGCTGTCGATATGGCGCTCATCGGTTCCGCAGCATCCCCCCAAGATCTTCATTCCCAGCTCATGATGAAGGCTGGCTACTGATTCACCAAAAATGTGCGGGTCTTCCTCAACCAGCTCTTCGCTGTCATCGAGCGCTTCAGGCTCAAGGGCAGCCGTATTGGCCAACAGCCCTGCCACGCGTTTTCTGACCGCAGAAGACGAATTTTTTGCGTGCATCATGGCAGCTTTAAATATAGACGCATGGGTGCAGTTGGACATAAATGCCAATGGTTTTGGTTCGACGCTGGTATCGATGGTGGCAATGGCATCTTTTATGGGGGTGCCATCCAGCAGCGTGCCTTCCGAACGGAACACAAAGCTGACAATGTAGGGTTTTCCGGTAGCAGCCAACGCTGTGGCCAGGCCGGTGGCTTCGCTTAGGGCCGGCAAGGTGGCGGCCAGTAGAAAATCAACCCCTGCTTCAGCAAGTTTATTGGCCTGCCATGAGTGAAACGCGTGGGCCTCTTTTGATGAAAGTGCTTCAGCCTGATTATACGCGTCGCCGCGACAACTCAGCAGACCGCAGATGACTATTTTGGCGGCATAGGCGCCGTAGCTTCTGCGCATGTCATCGAAAAATCTAAAATTGTCGCCGTTGACATCCCTTTTTTCATAACCGGCTTTTTTGATACGCTCTTGGCTGGCTCGCCAAGTCGGGGTTGAAAGCAGCAAGGGTAGATTATATTTGTGGCCGATATCAAGATATTGGCGATAGATGTCAGCCAGCGCGGCACGTTTACTTGGGTTGTAGATAAAAGCCGAGTTGACCACATCTGGATCGAGTTCAAATGCGCTATTACGACGCAGGCGTTCGATTACGGCACCCTCGCCAAGGATGCATTCAGATGTATCAAACAACTGTGGGAAAGATAACTGTTTCATCTTGATGATCGTAAATGTCGTGTTATTCCTATAAAGAGAGGTAAATAAATACGAATTGTCCGGCGTTGACATCGATGGTCAGGTCGCCGCCTCTTGAATCGGCAAAAATAATCCATGCCGGTTTATCACCCGGGCCGCATTCTAAATTCGGATACGACTCGCCGGTTTTTCCTTTGTACCAGGACAGCAGCATCGGATCTTTGCAAAACTCTTTTGCCTTTTGTTTTGCCAAATCCTTTGCTTCTTCAAAATCAAGCTCAGGCTTATCAACCGTTAATTCAATATGCCTGCCCGGATAATCTGTAATTTTGGGCTTAATCAATTCCATAGGCTGGAAAACCCAAACGCGTAAAGCGTTCTCTTATCACACAGAGCCCCCAGAGATCACAGAGAGCAAATCTTAAAAACCAGCTAATTCTGTATACCTCCAAATGAAGGATTCGATAGTTAGTTTTACTCGTCTGTGTTTGTCCGTGTGGGTCCGTGGTTAATTAAAATTCCTCAATCCGGAATTCTTAGTCCAGCAACTCCATCAGCTTTCCGCAGCACGGTGGGATGCGGTCTCCGGCCTTAAGGTTGACGAACTTGTTGCACGTCTGGCAATAGCAGGTGCAGTCCTTGTCCACGTATACGGCGGGATAATCCTCTTCGCCCTTTTCGCCTTCGACGGCAAAGCTGGCGATGTTATTTTTTTCAGGCACATATTCACCCACAGGTACAAGCTTTTGATTAAAGCGGGCGCAATCCACCAGCATGCGCCACAATCCCTCTAACATGGTCTTTTCGTAGTCAGCCTCGGGGGTGAATTCCACCAGGGTTTTGCTGAGTTCAATCTTCATCTGTTTTCCTCCTTAATCTGCTGTTAATGGATATACGTATGGGAAAGGGAGTTTCCGTTTACGGTTTTAGCCATCACATGGGCTGGATCTGCACTTTGGAAAAGCGGCCAATCCATATAAACACATCAGGCTTTCTAAAGTCAATAATTGACCATTTTCACATCAATATGTCACAGTGGTTTTGATTTTCAGTTTGGTGCCTTTTCTGTGGAAATTCATCAATTATGCAAAAATATGATATATTTAAAATATGAGACTGTTTCTGGGAACCATCATTGTGATTATATCCATGCTGATAACAGCATTTAATTTCTGGTATTTTCACTATCATATGGTCGTTTTTGGCAGGGGATTGCTGGAAGCGTTGCCTTCTGAAAGAATGGTTGCATTTACTTTTACATCTTTTCCCTTTTTGGCCGCTATCTATCTGTCGATGCGTCATCTCATCTTTGAAAGCAGTGGTCAAAAAAGACGATGGATTAAAAAGAAATGGACCACGGCGGGAATCGCAGCTGCTTTCGCCTGTTTGGCCATTTTTTGGTTTCCACTTTCCAATTTTACCATTTGCCTTTATTACACCATTACTCAGGAGGGAACCGCCAACGCATGTGACAGAATGGAATCCGATGCTCACAATACCGTAGCGGCCATTTCGAGTTATTTTGCCGATCCAGACCACATGACACTTCCCACTGTCGCTCAATTAATCGAGCAAGAAGACCTATCGTTAAATTGTCGTGTTGAATTGGAAGAAAACGCAAACGGAGAACCTATCATTACGGTAATTGATGACACGGCAAAATGCCGCAAAGGAATGAAATACGTCTATCATTTTGATGGGTCAGCCTCAGAATGGATAATAGAAAATTAGAATAATCCATTTGGGGGCTAATTTGAAATTCGGCAATCGACAAAATTAAAACTTCTGAAAAACGCAGTGACGAATTATCGATTCAACGGATTAACGCATTAACCTGAAGACTTTAAAACTTTAAGCTTAGCAGTAATGAGCTGGTTGTGATCCAGCCGCAGTAAGGTCTGCAGTTTGCCCATCAGGTAGTGCTCGTGCTCGTCCATCTTCCCGTCAACATAGACGATGCGCCAGAGGGTTTCGATGATTTCAATCTTTTCTTCAGTTGAATAATTTTCGTTAATCAGGTTGGAAAATTGCCACAGGTCAACACTTTTTTCCAGCTCCTGTTCAGCTTCTGCGATCAAGGCGTCGGCGTGTTCCTGGGACAAGCCGTATGTATCTTTTAATATGGATAAGATGGTTTCCATCTCCGCATCGCTAAATTCATTATCGATGCGCGCAATCTCCACAAACAGCGCACAGGTGGCAACCCTTATATCGTGTTCTGTAGCCTGCTTGGCATTGTCGGAACCGTCGGTCGCAGCCTTTTCAAAAAATCGTTTGATCTTGTCCAGCATCTGCCATTTTCCTTTGAATTGTCATTAGAGATTTGAAAGCTTGTGATTTAAAAGCTGACTAACAAATAATTTTTATGAACTCAAGTGGATTTAAATAAGGAAGGGATTATTCCGGGAGAACACCAGCCACTGAGGGCTTTCACAAATTGCAGTGCAATTGTCTGGATTAAAAGCTGTTAAAAGAGTTACATCTGTATAAAGAGCGATATTTGCAAAGTTTAAGACAACGTTTTTCATGCCTTATCGTAAAAACAATTAATCTGGGACTATTTTGAATACTTTGTCGTTTTCCCTTACTTTTTCCGATACCTTTATACCGACGCTATCCCCTTTCTTTACTTTTGTTACCGCTTTGTGCTCGATTTGCATTGAGCTCACCTTGGATTCACAATCTGTTGTATGCCCCAAAAAATGAAGTGTATCGCCCACAGACACAGTCCCATCGGTGATCTCGACGGCTGCAACGGATATTTTACTGAAGTAATTAGAAACGACACCGACTTTTTCTTCGCTCATAACTGTATCCCCGTTGTTTAATGTTTGGATATTGCATTTCAATTATGACGTCACCGTAGCCCTGAGTCTCACATTTTAAAGTCAGAGGAGGACCATTTCGAGATCAGTGGTAATCGTCGCTTCTATACTAAGTGAAAAAAAGCGTGTCTCTTGAGAGCAGGAAAGGGAGGTCTGTTTTAACTTTAACAGCTATAAATTACGTATAGGATGGAGTTCGGTTCAGAATGGACACTCGGCCGCTTTTGAGCTTGGCGATCTTTGTGGACTTACTACCAAAAAATTTCGTTTTATGTCAAGGAGTTTAGTTAAAAGGGGGACAGCGTCTGCGGCACACAGCTTTCCGCGTTATAGTTAGAAGGAGACGACGTAATCCTGCGAACCTTGGACCTTTTTTAACTTCAGTCTACAGTTTCAAGATAACCGGCCCCATCTTTTAAGGCATTCTCAATTTGTTCGACGCTGGTTAAAGCAGGATCATACCACACGGTGTTGGCTTCTTTTCGACCGATAAAGTGACTGTAAACGTGTTCGGCACCTTTAAGCCCATCCAGGACTTCTTCACTTACATCGAATCAGGCAACTTTAAAAACCGCTTTGGTTAATTCCTTATTTTCAGCTTTCGATTGAAGGTTTGCGTTTATGCTGAGCATAAGACTCAGACCGAGCATCAGCATCAGCGCCAAACCCACCTTATGTTTAATCTGCATTTTTTTGATTTCCTTGCAGCCGCGTCCGATAATCGTTCTTAACGTAATGCGAAAATGTAAACTAACGATAAGATAATCACCCTGACTTTTGCAGCAAGCTTGAATGGCGCCGCTTGACGAGCTTGGCGTTTTGCAAGAGGTAAGGGGTGGCGCCATCAACTAACGTTTAAATTCTATGATTATTTGCTGTGTGTTGACCTTTTTGGCTTTTCCACCCAGTTTTATTGTAACCGGCAGCAGTTTGAAATTCACACCGCCGCCGCCTTCTGTTTTAACGACAAAGCGAATTTTTGCGGTCAGTTTTGACAGGTGCAAAGGCGGCTTTCTTTTTGAAGCCCGATAGGCACTTTTGGCAGCCTCGATGATGGCAGTAGCCAGCGTATCCTCTACTGAGCGCACCAAGGCTGCATCAGCGGGTTTCGGGGGCTTGAGTTCAAGATGGATTTCCTGCACCGCTTCGCTATCCACTTTGGCGCCCAACTGCACAACGATCAATGATACTTTGCCGTCGGCCTTTGTGGCCAAAGCGCTTTTTAACTGCAGGGTGATCTTATGTAAAGGCGGCAGATTATCTTCTGCGATAGATGTGCTCACCCGGATAAGTGTTTTCTGAACCTCGGTTAATAGCTCATCTAAAATCACATTATCTTCCGCCATCCCCATAGAACTATTGAAAGCCAGTAAGCCAAAAACCAGAAGTGCTAAAAAAACCGTACCAAATCGGTGATTCATTCTGCGTACCCCCTCGATTATTTTTTTTGAGCGTGGTGTTTTATGATTTTTGTTCTGCCGATGCGAACTTATGTGTCAATATCACGGAATGTGACGATTTCGAGGTCTTAATATCGCAAAATGGGTAACAATAAAGTCCGATTGATGTCAAAGGAATTTGAGGGGAGGTGATCGGAATGGCAGGTGACCGACACTCAGGGCTCTGCGAATTTTTTACAGGCGGTTGCGGTTAATGGAAATACAGCGGTTAGTTAGCAGATAAAGTCCTTTCTCAAAATTCCAAAGATAAAATTCTTTGGACCTTGTCTTTCAAAGCCCGCAGGACGCATGGCCGTTCCTAAAACACAGTTCGCCCAAGGTGCAGCGCTCAATTTATTGTGGCCATTTTCATTTTTAACAACTGCGTCAATTTCCGCAAATATTTTGTGTTAAAACGCACAATAATTTGTTGCGGCCTTAAAATCACACAGTCATATTTAATATAACTATTTGATATTAAGCAAATTTCCATAATCTTGTGATGTTGGCATTTGATTTGCTCTGAACTTATATCTAGCAGGAGGCCTGGTTTTTAAATTGGAAGGAAGAATGATCATAAACAAGATACAACCAACGTTTCCGGAGCATAAAAATGGATATCATAAAAATATTGCTCATTGTTATCATAGTGGCGGTTGTTTTTGTTGTTTTTAAAATTGTCGATAAGAAAATGGGACCATGATCTTACTTGAGAAAACCGATTCATGCCGCAAGAAAAGGAGTTAGATATGGCATGGTACAAATTTACCATATCAAATGAACATATTGCCCCAATTGTGGCACAAAAAATACAAGAAAGATTTAATCAAATTTTTTGGTCCGTGCCCTGCCCTAAAGGCGCGGCGGTATATGCAAAAAAATCGGAGAAAGGGCGCGGTACAGTTTTTTACTTAACGCCTTCCTGTGAAAGATCAGCTAAAGCGTTAATCGTTTCATGTTCCGCAGAAGCTTGCGAAAAACCGGATATGGCTTCATTAATTTTTTTGGCTGGCGATTCTTCACATATTGGTTGAAGTGCAAAATCTTTGGGCCTTGAATATTTAAACCCATAGCGCTCATCGAGGGCCTCGACTTACGATGGGCGTTTCCCTAACCTCTGTTCAAAATCCGAAATTTTTACGTGTTGCCCATGAAAACTAAAGACTCTTATGGTTTGGGTATCCTCATTATAAAATGCCCAGATGCCGCCTTCGCGGTCAAATTTCAAAACACTCGTATGATAACCATTCATTGCGGCATCTGTTTGCCACCATGCTGGTTGCGGGTTCCCAAGCCAACCCAAAGAGATAGCTAACGCATCCATCGCCTGCCACCATGCAGGATGCGGCTCCTTACACCAATCAATCGAAATAGCCAACGCAGCCGCAGGAGAAGGAAAATTCTCAACCAGGGTTGGCTTGCTGCCATCATTTAACAAAAAAGCAGCGACAATGGCATGTAAATCCGGATCTTTTTCTTTTACCTTAGCTTGGATGGCAATACTTTCGCATTGAGGAACGACATCGTAAAATATGTCAATATCCTGGCTGGTTTCAGGAAGTTTTATTTTTGACACGTACTGTGTTTGAAGAAATTGTTGATAACTTAAGTCCAATTTTTCCAGTCTGAATTTACCCGCAAAACTGCCACTGCCAAAGCTCCAATGAGAAAAAGCACCCAATAAACTGATGAGCAATAAAGGTAATAAAGTGACCGAAACTATTTTGAGGGTCTTAAATAATAGTCTGCGAGTCGGCTTTTTAATGTTTTTATCGGAGCATTTTTGGCCGTGTCGCTTAAGGGATTCCCGGTTTGTGTCCAGTTCTATAGCCTTTGACAGGATGACACCGCACCGGGCACATTCGACAAAATATTCTTCTTGTTTATGACCACATTCTGGACAAATCATCAGTTTATCCCATTTCGAATTTAAGCTTTTATAAATTTCGGTATCTAACAGGATAAACTTAAGAATGATCGATCATACTAAACCAGATCTATCATCATGTGGATCGGTGTTGAAATGCCGGAATTGTAGGCAAGATCTGTGTGGAAACTATCAGGAAAGTTATAATTTCATGGACGTACCGACCAATATAAACTTCTGAGGGTTACATATCGCGCAGGGTCCGTTTGAGTATTTTACCGGTGGCGGTTCTCGGAAATTCATCGATTATGACGACTTTACTGACTTTCTGAAAACGCGCGGAAACGCGATCGTTGACCCATTCCAGCAACTCTTGCGGTGAGGCTGCTGCATCCCGCCGCAACATCACTGCAGCCACCGGAGTTTCGCCCCATTTTTCGCTGGAAACACCATATACGGCCACCTCTCTGACAGACGCATGCTGGATCAAAACTTCCTCGATGTCTCTTGGATAGACGTTGATGCCGCCGGAAATAATCATATCCTTTTTTCGATCCACCAGGTGCAGGAAACCTTCTTCATCTGTGAAGCCCAGGTCGCCGCTGTAAATCCATCCCTTTCTAACGGCCTGGCGGGTCAGCTCAGGCTGTTTGTAATAGCCGGACATTGCCAGGGGGCCCCGACCGATGATTTCGCCCACTTCCCCACCTGGCAGTTCTTTGCCCTGATCATTGATGATCTTGATTTCGGTAAACGGCGTCGGGCATCCAACGGATTCAGGTTTATTTTCATAATCGGTTTTATCCAAAACCGTAAAAAATCCTTCCGTTAAGCCATAAGCTTCGTAAAAAGTGCCGGGCAATTGCCGATGCCACATTTCTTTGTGCTTTTTATGTAGCGGGGCGCCCATACAGCAAATCGCTTCGATTGAAGACAGGGCTTTAGGTGAAAAATTAGGCGCATTGAGCATCGCAATCATTTGGGCGGGAACCGTGGTGATATGGGTTACCTTTTCCTTTTCAACCATTTCGACAAGCTGAGAGCCGTTTAAGTGACTCCCAAAAACAAACGTGGACCCAAGGTACATAGCGGGCATCATAAGCATGAACGCACCGTTGAAGATGACCGAGCCGGTGTGTAGACAAATTGATTCGGGTGTCATGCGCCATGACGCGGCAAAAGTCGAACAGTATAGTCCTCGAATATAGTGGGTATGGACGATTCCCTTGGGCAGGCCGGTGGTGCCACTGCTGTAGATGATATTGACGGGATCGTCCTGATGAATTTCGATTTTTTCCGGCTCGAAGTCTTTCGAAACGGCTTTGAGCACCTGATAATCCGTGAAACCAGAATGCTCGCCGGAGACCGTATAGTAACGCTCTGCGGGTATCTGGGGCAGCTCCGGTTTGACGGCATCTATAATTCCTGTAGCCTCGGATTCTGTAATGATCAAAACCGTATCCGAATCCCGAATCAGGCTTGAAAGACCCTTACCACGCAGCAGTGGGCTCAGCGGAACAGCCACCGCACCGATTTTGGCAGCGGCCCAAAAAACCTCCAGAAGCTCAATGCAATTATTTAAAACGGTCGCGATTTTGTCGCCTTTTTTGATGCTCAGTTTTAAGAAGCCGTTGGCCAGTTGATTGACGCTGGAGTTAAACGCTTTAAAGTTGAGCCGTTCCTCGCCGAAGATAAGTGCCGGATGATCAGGCCGAAATTTTGCGTGTCTTTTGAGCAGTCTGCCAATATTCATAATTTCCTCAAAATTGTTCAATCATTTTGATGGGCGTGTGGCGCTGGACGGTAGAGTGAAATCTGAAATATACTAATGCGAGGACGGAAGGATGTCAAAATCAAAACAGGACCTGGGGTGCTATTTAAAAAGTAGATTGGATACCCACACCGTGCGGGTGGCATTTGATTTGTGATCAGCAGCCGGGGGTTCGGCAATGATCAGGTTGATAATGTTGCCGGCTTCCAGACGGCCGTTGCGGCTGGTTTTTTCGTCGATGGAAAAATCACTGAATGCGAATTCAAACCGCTGCCAGTCCGAACCCGGGTGGGTGATGACGAAAAACGATTCACCATCTGACTCGTCAATCCGCAGGAAGACGGGGCCGTTGCGGTCACTTTTAAGCCATAAGGATACCCGGGTGGTATGTTCTAGCATCTGGCCTTTAACGCTTCTCAGACACCACATCCAGTCATCGGCATAGCGGTAGCTCCAGCGCATCGACATGTTGTCCGTTTGCGGGGCGACATCATCCAGGGATACCGTGCTGCCGTCTGCGCATCCAAATAACTCCGCTTGTTGTGAGAACCCAATTTTAACCGCACCTCCATTATGAGGGATTACCGCAAGAGTATCTTTTTGAACCTGCCAGTTGCGCGCCTGGATTTGATATTTGAGCTCGTCAAAGGCCGGCTTGTCCTTTCCATCATAGGTGCGCAGCCCGAGGGTTGCTAAAAATTGGATAAAGGCCCTGGTTGAAATGCGGTAATATCTTTCAAATTCCTCCAATTTGGCATCGGAAACATCATGCAGCCACATGAAATTCATGTGCAAAATCTGATCGCGATGATGGTCCCAGGCCGTGAATAATTCACGGATAAACTCGACCTGCTTGTCCTCGGAGCTGTCAAGATAGGTACTGGTGGGATAGCCGGCTTCCAGCATGCTGATGGTTTTGCCCGCGTAAATGCCGGTTAAGCGCTTGAAGTGGTCGTGAACGACAGCGGGGCTGTGGACCTTGAAACCGTTTTTGAGCGGATAATAAGTCACCATGATCAGATCGCTGTTGCGATTCATTTCCTGTAGCTGTGCGGTATGATGAAAAATGTGGCCGTACATCATGGCCTTGGTGCCGACTTTAAGGTCCGGTCGTTTTTCTTTAACATACCGTCGGCCGGCTTCGTAAAATGTTTGGTATTGTTTCCAGCGCGATATATGGTTGGCGAGATAAGCATCGATTTCATTGCCGATCCCAAAACCAATTAGATCAAGTTGGCCCACGTGATCAAAGACATAATCGAGCAGCCGCCTGAAGCGCTCGATGACTTCTGGATCATCAAAGGCCTTATTTTTCAAGTCCGCCGGCATCCTGAGATTGTTGGTGTCGATGGGGTTGACGGTCAAAAAAATTTTCACGTCCCTGGCAGGAAAAAAGGCCCTGGCAATGGTGAGGATTTTGCTGTGGTAACGACCCGGTGCGTTTTCAACGCTGTCCCAGGCCAACGGCAGTTCGATGAATTCCAGACCGGTTTCCCGGGCCAGGGAAAAGGCTACCCCAAACTCGTTGGCGCCTTCGGTAATGCCGTGACCGATCAATCGCTGGCCCTTGCGCTGAGGCTGAAAGGGAAGGGCATGGGTGTGCAGGAAGAAAACCGCTGTCAAAAGAACTCCAAAAAAGATCAGTCTTGATTTCATATGCGGCACCCCTGGTTCTGAATTAGTTGGAAGCTTTATTTTTTCAGACGCCGCTGGGGGAGGATAAGTTGACATGGGAATCAAAGAAGCTGGGCGTTATAAAAATTAACCATGAACCCAGCGTCATTTTCAGCGAAGGCCGACAGCCTGAGTACTGAGGACCGAGCTATAGGTCCGGTGCGACAAGACGTCTTGGCAAGCTATACTCGGTTGGTGATATATTGACTTGAATCGGAATTATTAAAAGGCGCCCATTTACCCTGTGGCTCTTTGTTAAAAAGAGAATTTGCTTGACACCCCTATCCGCCTTTGATTAGCTGGTTTAAAAAAGATCTTCTGGTAACGCTGTTTTTGGCTCCGGAGATTTCTTCTCACCACCGATGATGTGGCTTGCATGCAGTCTGAAAGCTGAAAATATGGTTATTCTGGCAATTTGCTTCTGACGCGAGACCGTTCCGTGACCCTGATTCTGCTCGATAAATTTCTTTGTGCGCGATGCTTGGTAAATTCGCAACCGCTTGCACCAAAAAAGTGCTGCGGACAGGTCAACCCGGGAAACAATCATTAATGATATGATTGCATTATAAAAAGATCGGAGGAGCACAATGGATAAACGAAGAATCCTTTTTCTGGCTATCATCGTCAGTTTATTTGCAGTCAATGCATGGGCAGACGATGTGCGCCTGCACCCCCTGCGGGAATTCTGGATTAAATACAAGCAGGATGGCATGATGATGAAAGGAGAAATAATTTCACAATGCCGCAACTGGTGTAATGAGGCTGCGGAGACAAAAAAAATAAAGATATCGGCGGGCGGTATGACACAGGTTCAAAATAGCCGGTCCGTCACGATAAAAGATAAGATCTATAATACCGATTTAGATACCGGGCGAACAACTGTCGTGCGCAATCCCATGTATGAGTCCATTGTAAAATCTGTCAAAAGGAAGGGCGTCAAAGACCTCAACGAATCCATGCTCAGCGCCTGGGGTTTTCGGCCGACAGACAATGTTCGCACAATCGCCGGAGAAAAATGCAGGGACTATAAAAGTGACCAAATGATGGGCGTGACCAATTGTTATACCGATGATGGCTTGGCATTGAGAACTGAAGCGCCCGGCATGGTTCAGGTAGCGATTGAGTTTAAACGCAATGACCCGGGGGATGAAACCGCATATGAAATACCCAATAACCCGGTACAACTGGAAAGCGAAGCTCAACCGGGAATGAATCAGCTCGAAGAAATCATGAAAAAAATGCAAATGCCCAGTCAGGCTGAATGATACATTGGTAAAAAGAAGGCCGCTGTTCTATTTTAAAATTGCCCACTTTTTCAAGGATAAAAATAGCAAAAAGATATACGACTATATCTTGTTCGCTGGCTCCCAGCTTTGGTTTACCTTAAGAATCTTCATCGGGCTCATAGTCGCTGCCTTCTTCCCAGCGGCGATCAAATTCGTCCAGGTACAGCTGCGCGATGGTTTCATTGCCAATCAGCAGGAGATTTTCGTCATTGCTCTCGTCGGCGCTTTCGGAAAAGTTAAATGAGCCGGTCATGACAGTGTTCTCATCAAGCACAAAATTTTTGAAGTGGAAGGTGCGGCTGTTGCCGTCCTGACGGACTTGCATACCCAGATCATACATTCGCCCTAATTCGCTGTACTCGGTTTCGCTGCCGCGCAGCTCGAAAATACCCATAACGTCTTTGCCTTGCTCATAACGGTCTATGACCGCATCGCCAAGGGTGTCATGGGTGAAGGAATAGGCCATAAATCGCACGCTTTTTTCAGCGGACTGCACAATGGGGCTAATGTGGTCGATAACCTCGTCTTCCGCACCGAAGAAGACCCGGACCTCGGTTCCGGCAATGTTGATGGCCTGTTCGTCTACAGTAGACGTCGAAGTGGTGCCAAATTCACCGGCACGCATTTCGTCGAATTCTTTTTCGTAGATGGCGGCGGCATCTTCGGAAAAAAGCACCACCACGTCGTTGTTGTTGCGAAATACACCGTTGACCGTGATGTTGCAGGAGCCGGTCCACAGAATGGATTTGTCGAACAGCCAGATCTTGTCGTGCATCAGACCGCTGCGCGCATCATCGTGGATTTCGATACCGGCCTCTTCCATCTTGCTAAATAAGTAGAGTCCGTCTTCTTCATCGGCCTCTATACCGTGCTCGTCGTCGGTAATAAACACCACCTCCAGCCCCCGCTCCTTGGCCGCGATGAGCGCGTCGGCAACCTCCTCAAGGTTCATTTCGAAGCTGCAGATATGGATGCTTTCTTTGGCTTTATCGATCAGCGAGATAAGGGCTTCGGCGATACTGCCCTTGATATCATAACTGGTTTCATCGATGTCCTGGTTGTTCTCCGGTGTGGTGAACATAACCTGCCACCGGTATCTGCCGGCTTTGTCAAAAGTACCGTGGAACTCACGCATCGCTCTTGTCCTCCTCGTCGCCTGCGGCATCGTCTATAAAGGTTGTTAACGCCTCCACTAGGTCTACAGAATTGTCGCGCCGCTTAAGAATACGCTGCAGTATCTGTTCTTTTTCTTCGTTGGATAGATCCGGGAAACGTTTACCGTGCAGTTCTTTAGCGTGCTTTAAGATGAGTTTGAAGCGATCTCGATGGGCATCCTCGTCAAGCCGATTCACCCGACCGCTCAAGCGGTTGATGTTCCGCATCAGGCGCCGCAAAGATCGAATGCGTTCACCGATATGCTCAAGGCCTTTATTGTGCTTCATATTGCTGGTTTCATTGGCCACTGAGACGGCCAGACGCATACCCCATTCGTTGAGCTTGAGCGCGGCGGCGTCCTCGAGGTCGGATGTGAGGGCCTCGTTTTCAAGGATATATTCCACTGCGCGTTTGCGGCGTTTTTCCAGATCGGACATCAGGCGACTCCTTTCATTCGTTCCACTTAATTTGTTTGATCTCAAATATCAGGGAAAGTCTATCGGCAGGATGTGATGACAGGGTCGTCCCCATCTGACCATCGGCACCTTCACATAAAAATGAGGGCTGGACTGCAGATCAATCGTTGAGTGCCCCACGTGACTGGTACCGACTTCAAGAATACATTCAACAAAGACAACGGTCTGATCCCCGCCTGTCAGCGGTACTTCCATCAGCAACTCTTGATTCACTTCGGAGTCAAAGTCAAAACCGCTTGAAAACGTATTGTAATTGGGTCCGTCTAAGACATAATGGGTATGGGTCTGGATCAGAGCGGAAAGCTGCTCAACCCGTACGCGAACCCGGGCAATAAGCTCAAAGACGGGGAGATGATCAATGTCTTCACAACCGTAAGAAAGATAAAGCATCCAATACCCGTTTAGCTGCACAACCGGCAGAATGCAGTAGGTGCCGTCATTTTCCGGAGTAAAGGAAAAGGTAAAACGGGTCTTGACTTCTGCACCGCTAAAATCACCGTCCTGCTCGGAATTGCCGATGGCAATCGGATGAGCGATGCGCGTATCAGTGTCAAATGTGACCGAGCCTGAACTGGTGGTCGTGTAAGTCGGCGTTAGCAAAACCTCATGATCGGAGTGCTCAAACTCGGCCGTATGCGGAAAATAACACGGGCACATAAAACGCCATGAACCGATCTCCGGATGCTGTCTGTTCACTGACAGGAGCGCCTCGATGTCTTTTTGAGCGATTCTTCTTGCCCTCGCATGCGACGCTCTGTGTCGCTCGGCGACATCTTCCCCGGCCTTTTTATACATCTTTTTCAATTCCTTTTGAAGCTTGTTGAACTTTTTGACCGTTTCCTTTTCAAAGGCGCGCAGCTTAGCCATATCGACGCCCATCAGCTTCATCCGTTCATCACGGATTTGCTTGCGCAGTTTAAAGAACTCGTCGTGTATTTTTTGATTCGTAGGCATGGTGAATACCTCCTCAATAGAACAGCACTCTTCTGATTCCCCAGAAACAGTACATATATGGGCGTTAAATCAAAGAGCGGAAAGTGACTTTTTGCAGTGCCTTATTCGATATTAATCAATAATATCTGGTAAGTTATGGTCGTGAACGTGAACTGTCAATATTTCATCAAAGGTTCAAAGTTCAGGTGGGTAATCCTATTCAAAAGTAAAGGCAAGACCTTTAACGATCCTGCCTTTGCGGTTGGTATGAAATCTGATGGTTATTGCGGCAGATCTAATTTTTGCAATGCCTGCGTATACAGTTTAACGACCTGTGGGCTTTTGGTGGGAAGCCGTTGACTGTGATGCACGTGTTGGGAATTATTTCCAAGACACCGCTTTATGGTGATGAGTTGCAAAGGAAACGGTTAGGGCAGGAACGGGCATTACCTATTTAACGTCCCTTAAAACCCTAACCGGATAATACACTCATTATTTTCTCAAAGCTTTGACGCAGCTGGGGTGTGTTGTTGAAGATAGCGTTTATCTATGGGATTGTTAAACCATCTAACGTCATCTTGCCTGAATCAATCTGCTCTTTGGCGTCGCGACGAGTCAGATGGGTGTTGTCGAGAAGCTCAGCCGTGGTTGTTTCCTGTTCACGATTAAAAATGATGGTTGCCAACATCTTATGGATGCTTTGGCTGGCTTGACATTTCGGATTTTCGACCACAATGGGTGTAAATTCCCGGGCAGCCGCGCGCACCATTTTGTCAAAAGGTATGGTGCCCAATATCCCGACATCCACCAAACACTTGTCTTTTACCAGTTTCTGCATTGATTCGGCAATTTGCACGTCTTTACTGTTTTCGGTCATATTCAAGACGATGGATAGGCGAATTTGTTCATACAGCTCTTTTAATTCGACCAAAGCCTGGGGATATCGAATGCGGACCTCCTGAAGAATAAAATCAAAGGAATAGTAGGCTGATTTTTCAAGTGAACCGTTTTTGACTTGCCTTGCCAGATCCTTGAGCGGCTTATGTTTTGAGAAAAATCGTTCCAATAGTCGCTTTTGGGCCACTTTCACAAATAAATAGCTGTCCAGAACCGATGATGGTTCCGTGCCGGAAACGACAATCTTTTGATCTGCCTGCAAAAAGAAATCCAGACTGTTATAACCGGTATCACCACCCAGATCGACAATTAGATAATCCGTCTCCAGCGCTTTTAAGTGCCTAATAATTTTCAGCTTCTGAAAATAGGGCAAATTGGCGCTGCCCAACCTCGACGAATCTCCCCCGATTAATGACAGTCCTTTGAAGGCAGTGGGGGTGAGGATGTCTTCAAGCGAGTCGACTTTTTTATCCAGAAAATCATTTCAGGTCTTGTCCAGATTTTTGACACCGGTGTAAAGATGGGTGTCAGCGCCACCCAGGTCAAGATCCGCCAGCACCACTTTCTGGCCTAATAGAGCCAACCCGACCGCCAGATTGGACGCAAGCGTGGATTTGCCAACCCCTCCTTTGGCGCCGCCCACGGCAATCATTTTATTGCAGGGCTTTTTGATCGTTGAGTCAGTCGGTGCCGCTTTCGATTTTTCAGCATTCCGATCCCGAAACTGGCGGAGGATGATAATCACCGCCTGGTCAATGGATCGCATCATATTTTTATCAGGTTTTGTTGCAAGCGTTTCAATCGACCTGTCTGCGGGCCGATCAGGACAGGCAAATAAATTTTTAAGTGTGGTTTCCTCTCCGCTCGGAAGCGCCTTTGACGGCACCGCTATTGGTCATTGCTTTTGATTTCCGTCCAAGACCGCAACGGCATCTACATCATCAAGGCTGTCAGCAGAATTTTGCTCTGTGGTCACGTCTTTGTCCGCAAGCTCTTCTGAAGACGCTTGTTCTTCAGATAGTTCATGTATTTCATTTGAGGGCAATGAAATATTTTGGCACCCATCGGGGTTTTGGATAGAAGTTTCATCTGAGGATGCGTCATCTTCTCCGGGTTTCCCTGTTGATCCCATTTCCTGAGATTTTTCTTCCTTTTCGTTTATGTGCTCAGCTGTCTCTTGGCTCTGTTCGGGACTTCCTGAAGAATTTTGTTCTGAGGAAGCCACTTTGTTTTTGACTCGCTTTGAAAACCCAACCCCCTCTGATTGATCGTTATTTACGCTTATGAGCAAAGCAGCCGCCTCTTCCCCCCGAGACATTCAGCAAAAATTTCCCCTATGGGCACTTCTTTTTCCTGGAAATCCTTTGACTGCGTATTACACTGAATTTGTTTATGATTTTTATTTGATCGACCGATGGCATCGGTTATCGCTTCATGGCATCGAGCTTCCGTCTTCAGTCAAATGTTAGGTCATCTATGTCAAATTTTTCTTTAACCTTATCCCTGATCCATCTCACTGCTAACGGTTTGGTTCTAAATATCCTGCTTTCCCAGCACGACCGATAAATAAATAACTCAGACATTTTCGAGAGCCTGTTGATCAGCTCGATATTTGCACCAATGGGAACATTATTAACCATCGCCACGATAGGTTCAGGATTAATTCTCGAGATTTCTGCACATAGCCCCGCAATCGATTCGACCGTTTCATCGGATATGTCCACCTTCGTTAATTCCGTGTGATCGATAAGAATATATTTGTATTTTTTAAATTTTGCTTTATTCTGCGTCAGGTGTTGTCTCAAAGAATCGATAAGATCCTGATCCGTAACTCTTCCGCGACTTTCGACGATATTGCCGATACCCCCATCACCATCTTTTATCCTAATTGGCATTATCGCTTCTCCATATAGCCAGGAGGGGCAGCGAATCCGCCAACGAGTTTGGACAAACCGCGTGCGAAGTCGATGGTGGTGCGATCTTCGAATCTGTCACTGATAATTTGGACACCCACCGGTAAACCTGATTCGGTCAGCCCAACCGGCGCTACGGTGGCCGGAAGCTCCGACACAATTGCCATGACCGTCCAGGTCAGGTTCTTGAAATAGGACTTTGACCGTCCGTTAACCGTCAATCTGCGCGATTCCATTGGCAGGCGATGTTTGTGTTCAAAGGCGGCCGTTGGTGACACCGGCGCCAGCAGCACATCGTAACGTTCAAAGAATGCTGCCCACTGCGCCTGCTGTTTTTTTTGTTTTTCGATGTGGCCCTCCCATATCGGTATGGCCCCGGCCATCATATCATCGCGAATATTTGTCCAGATCCGCAAATTTTCCCATAGATGGATATTCGGACGCGCCTCCTCGTCAATTTTTAGACCGGCTGCACTTAGTTTTTCAACGGCCCTTTGAA
Organism: Desulfobacterales bacterium; assembly: GCA_030066985.1. Lineage (NCBI taxonomy): Bacteria > Pseudomonadati > Thermodesulfobacteriota > Desulfobacteria > Desulfobacterales > Desulfobacterales bacterium. The sequence continues at coordinate 35,321 of JASJAN010000017.1, read as the reverse complement.
GGGCCGCCAACACCTCTGAATCGATTTCATTGGCAAATTCGGAATCTTTAAACCACACCGCAACGCGATAATCTGCAAACTGCTGCCTTCGCGGCGGTAAAAGTTCAGGTCGGCTGTCGTTTTGATCTGCTTGGCCCGGTGTCATTAAAACTTCCAGGGCGAGCTCAAGGTCATCGGCGCTGCGGGCCAGAGGGCCAGCTACAAAAAGCGGTAGCAGCGGCATCGCGTCAGGGGGAACCCGGCCCGGCATGGGCGGAATATGCCCATAGCGCGGAACGACACCAAAGGTGGGTTTGTGGCCGAAAACCCCGCAAAAATTTGACGGAACGCGGATCGAGCCACCCAAATCACTGCCCAGCTCCAGCGGCGTGAAACCCACGGCAATTGCTGCTGCCGAGCCGCCCGATGAACCGCCGGGCGTTTTGGAGGTGTCCCAAGGATTATTGGTCGTACCATAGACCGGGTTGAAGCTTTGAAAATCACGGGCGTGATATGGGATGTTGGTTTTGCCAAAGATGATGGCGCCGGCGTCGATCAGGCGCTGGACCGCGATGGCATTTTGTTGTGGCAGGTGGTTTTTTAGTTTGGGATCGCCCGATGTTGTGGGCATGCCCACCACTTCGAAGACATCTTTTACGGTCATCGGCAGGCCATGCAGTGGCCCCCAGTTTTGGCCATCAGCGAGTGCTTTATCGGCTTCTGCTGCGCGTGTCCGGGCTGCGTTTTCATTCATGGCTACAACAGCATTGATGCGGCCATTATTTGCCTGTATGTTTTCAATAAATCGATTGAGAAGATCGAGAGAGGAAATCTCGCCGCGCCGAATGGCAGCGGTCAGCTCGGTTGCGGATTTATAAAGGAGGGGGTCAATGGGTTGTGGGGAGTTGGAAGCGGGATCTTGCTTTTCGCAGCAAATGAGAAAGCCAATCAGAAGCGAGAGTGCGCTAAGCCGAACAACTTTCCTGCAAAGTGCCATAAAATGTCCTCTCAGATATTTCTTTTTTTAATCTTCTCCAGTTTTTCTAAAAGCTGTTTTATGTTATCTTGCTTCTTCTTTTCTCTTTGTTTCTTCTGTGATTCATTATAATAGCGGTGGTTTTCCATAAGCTTAAGCGTTCCTTTATACCATTTTGCGCCATCGCTGACATCCAAGCCTCTTGCTCGCCGCCCATCCCTTAATTTTTGATCCAGTTTGAAAAAATCGTCTCGGCCCAGATGGTCGAGATCGGCATCACACAGTATTTTTTCAATATGAGTTTTCGGTTTTTTTGCCAAATCGGTCGCCAGTATCATTTTTTGAACCTTTTTTATTTCGGCCGGCTTGTAACCAATTATTTTAAGGATTCTGCCGGCCATGCGGGCCGCAATCGGTTCATTCTTGTCATATTCTCTGATGTAACCGGTGTCATGAAAATAGGCTGCAGTAATGACCAACTCGCGATCCTTTTGGGAGACATTCTCAGATATGGCAATTCGGTTAGCGCTGGCAACCACTCCTCGGGTGGGATGCAGGGTATGATCGGCATCATGGTATTTAATGCCGTCGGGCAGTTCATCTCTGAACAGCTCCCGAATATACTGATCCACGATTTTCAACCGTGGCGTGTGCGGCTTATATTTGGGTTGCAATTTCCGGTTGGCCCGTTGATTTGGCATGCTGCACCTCCATTTTAAAAGTACCAAACAGAAGCACTCAGGATGTGGACTATCGAGAGAACCTTGAAGCCGGGTGAGTAATAAGATTCGAATCTGAAAATGGATAACCGTTTCGTGTCAGTTCGAGTAGGAGATTCAAAAATAGATTAAACGTATCTATACCTAAATCTGTGGGATTTAGTCAATAATAATCAAGGGTTTCTGACCGATGAGCCGTTCAAAGGATCAACGAAAGGATGTTGTCGGTTTATCAGGCGACGCTATGCCGCTGCCTTACCAGAGGCCAACGCCGTAAATATCATGCTGTGTTCTGGTTTCAAGATGCTCGTTGATATTTTGATGAAACTCGATGCGGCGCGGGTCCTTTGTCCACTGTTGCCAGTTTTCTAAGGATACCCATCGGCTGATAACCAGGCATTCCTCGACCCGATTCAGATGAAAAAATGTTTCGCCTGAAATATACCCCGGTTGCCTGACGGCCAGTGACCTTAATTCGATGATGTGCGGTAAGAGTGTCTTCGCATTGAGCCCATTCTTTGCCACGTGTTTGATTAAAACGCCAATCGCCATTTTTATTCTCCTTTCCGTCGCCCATTCTCCCTTTTGTTTGTTGTCTAGCGAAGTGACTACTTTAGTGGCGTCGTATGATACAGAGATCAGAACTGGGATTCGCGATTTCGGATGGTGAGAATAAGCTACTTAGGGCAGCCTATATACCACACCGTGACATATGTCAATAGCGATTGGTCAGGCGGGATTAATTGATTTCTATAGCTGCATATACTCGGGAGAAAGAAAAGTTACGCTCTTGTATTATTTCGTTTTATTTTCAAATAAATAACGATCAACAGGCAGGGTAGCCAAACCCAAAACACCTCACTCATGATGACCGTCAAGCCGCGCGGGCTCAAAAATGCCCTGATGCTGAAAGGCGAAACCTCGATGGGCGTCCAGGGGAAGAAAAAGCGAATATTGCTCAAAGGGGATAGCAGGGCGATACCCTGCCCCCCGTTGGTCAGGGCATCCAGCAGTCCATGGCTGGCGGTGAGAAGAAAAAAATAGAGAATGTATTTCCACCATTGAAGTGAGAAAATCACTTCCTTGCGGTAAAATGTGCAGACAATAAAGATACCCAGCAGGGCCGCAAAAAATGGAGAATGAAAAAAACCTCTGTGACCGAAAACGTGACCATAAGGAATGTATAGCCAGCGGTAGCCAATAACATCAGCATCGGGCAGCACAGAGCAAGCAATGCTTAAGATCCAAAACTTCAGGGGTTCCTTTCCATCAGCAAAACCGTATGCAGAGGAACCCGCAACCACAGAGTGCGTTATAATTGTCGGCAAGGCAATTTCCAATCAATAAAAATTCGGCATAAAGATCCGTATGCGATCATCTGGCGATCAATATTTCCAGGCGTAAATATACCATTGATGGCCTTCCATCCTCATATCGTAAACAACGAGCACATTAAGATCTCCGCGAGTCATATAAATTTTCACTTCAGCCTTATCACCGTCAAGCGAAATTTTGGGTTTTCCTAGTACGATCGAAGGATTTTCAGCCAGCCGTTTGGGCAGTATTTTAAGATAATCTGCTTTGGACATAATTTTTCGATCCCTGCCGGTCATGATCGCCGCGTTCTCATGAATGAGATCGGCAACTTTTTTGGAATCTTTGGTGTTGACCCCATCCTGAAAGTCCAACAATACCCTTTTCAGTGCCTGTTCTTGAGGGGATTGCGGTTCATATTGGGCTAAAGGCTCATTTTGCCCGCAGGATAGGATTGCCGCTGCGGCGATTGCAAGGACAAGATGTCTAACCATGGTTTTAACCTATTACCATGTTGGTCAGATGACCAGCTCTTGACGGTTTTGTCAAGACGATCACATAAAAGTTTCGACCGTTCATGAATTCTTCGAAAGCCGGCGATATAAATAAGCAACATAAATAAGCAATGTCAGGGCAATGCCCAGAATAAGTTTAGTCACTCTAGCCATGTTTTCTCCGAATCTGCTCAAAATATTTCAGAATTAGGATCTTCTCGCCGGCAACTGAAATTCCGCAGACGGTGATCAGAGAAATGCACACCCATAATGAAAGACGCCGTGAAATTTCCATTTCATATTTCCTTGCCGACTACGATTTTTGGTTTAAAAAACGGGTTATCAAAACCAAAACAGAGCGAGGTGCAAATCGCGTATTAAAGGCCAGTAATTTGTTCATAAAACCAGGGATGATGATTTTTTTGCCTTTCATCAAGCCTGCAAAACCGGTCTCAGCCACTTCGGCAGCCTGCATCAACCATGGGACGTTGATGATTCTTGCGTTGGTCATTTCGGCACGATCTGCAAACTCGGTGCGTGTCGGACCCGGGCACAGAACGGATACATTGACGCCGGTTGTTTCAAACTCAGTATGTAAGGCTTCTGAAAAAGATAGCACATAGGCTTTAGAAGCGTAATAGGTGCTCATCAATGGACCGGCCTGAAAAGCAGCTGTAGAGGCAACATTGAGAATACTGCCGGAGCGCTTTTTGACCATATCGGCACCAAACAGCCTGCACAGCAGGGTAAGGGAGGCAATATTCACCTGGAACAAATCCATATGTTTTTCGATGCTAAAGTCTGTGAAATTTCCATTAAGCCCAAATCCTGCATTGTTGACCAGCACATCGATATCGATGCCGTCGGAAATTGTCGCATCATAGAGCTCTTGAGGAGCAGAGGCAATGGATAGGTCTTTTGCAAACACCTTTGCAGTGATATCGTTTTGACTTTCCATTTCCCCAGCTATTGCTTCAAGTTTCTCCCTGTTTCTGGACACCAGTGCAAGATGGTAGCCATTTTTTGCAAAAATTTTGGTTAACTCATATCCGATACCGGTGGAGGCACCGGTAATCAACGCTGTTTTGCTTAGCATTTGCCCTCCTTGATTTTCAGGAACACAATATCAGACGAACGCGACTGCCAATCTGACTACCTCATCTTATCCCTCTTCCAGGGCACGCACCTCATTGGTGCGAATGCGCAGGCGCTCACTGATGTCAAGGGCGATATTGCGGATGAGCTTAACCGCTAAAGATGGGCTTTGTTTCTGCAAAAGACTAAATTCATCCGGTGTGAGCACATAGGTTTCAGCGTCTTCTTCTGCCCAAACACCAGCAGAGCGCGGGCTGCCGTCCAAAAAGGCCATTTCCCCGAATGTCACCCCGGCGCTGTAGGTGACCAGCCGCTTGGTGCGATCGCTTTGTGAAAGGTGAATACGGACACTCACCAATCCTTTGACCAACAGGAATAAGTTTCGATCCGTATCGCCTTCTTTGACAATCCGGTCGCCTTTTTTAAATGATTTGCGTACCAATTTTTGCGCCAAGATGTCAATTTCCGGCGGACTGAAGTCTCTGAGAATATCCATTTGTGCCAATTGAATTTTTCCGGAAGCGCCTGCCAGATCAATCGATTGTGTCAGAACGCTATCTTCAGCCCATTCGAGCGCCGCATCGGTATCCTCAAAAAAACAATCTTGGTCCAGAAACTGGTAGGCCCCCATGGCCTTGAGAAAATCCGACAGGGCTGTATTGGCGGTCAGGTAACTGATCAGCAGGTATTTGCCGGAGGCGCTCAATTTTTTACTGATCTGCACCAAGATTTTTGCACCGGTGCTGTCGATTTCATCAACACGCTTCATATCAAGAATGCAATATGTATAATCATTAATGGCGTCCTCGATTTCCCTGGCCAGATTATCAGCCGAGCCGAAAAACAGCGGTCCGCGCAGCTCATATACAATTATCCCTTTAGCACGTTCTTCCAGTAGCTGGTTATTTTTTAGACTGCGAACCTTTTTCGAGCGGATTTGATCACCGGAATAAGTGCGCTTTACAATGGATTTGCCCATCCTGACGACGAATAAACCGGAAGCGATGACAATTCCGATCAAGACAGCAACAATTAGATTCACGCAAACCGTAATCACCACCACCACAAGGGTGACAACCAGATTGGCGATGATCCTTTTGCGTTGCTGGCCGGCCCGCGACAGGTTTTGAAACAAATCCAGGGTCCATCTGTCAAACAATCCGATGCCCACGGATATGATGATTCCGGCTATGACGGTTAACGGAATTTTTCCGATGACCGGTCCGAGGGTCATGACGATGACAAGGATCAACAGGCCGCATAGCAGGCTGGACAGACGCGTGCGCCCGCCGGCCCTATAATTGGCCATATTGTGCAGCTCTGATCCGGCAGATGGAAGGGCGGAAAAGACGGCGTTGATCATGTTTCCGATACCCTGACCAATAAGTTCTTTGTTGCTGTTGTGTCGGGTGCCGGCGATGTTGTCTGCGGCCAAAGAGCTGAGCAACGACTCAAGGGCCCCGACCGAGCCCAGCACAAACCCGGTCATCAAGATGCGGGGGAACAGGTCGGCCAGATTGATGTTCCACAGGATGCTGGAAATCTTGGGCAGGATATCGGGTTTGGGCCATTGAAATGAAAAATTACCAATAACCGGTCCCATATCTGCTGTACCGGCGACATGCTTTATGGCGTAAAATAAAAGCGTGCCGGCGATCAATCCGATAAGTGAGGCTGGTACAGCTTTAATATAGCGCCGAGCGTAGAAGATGACGATGATGGTGATCAATCCCACCACGAGTGTTAACGGCTGCACAACGGTGGGGGTGTAAAAAATGTCAAACAAAGAGACATGGCTCTTTGCCCCTACCAGTGGTCCCAATTGTTCAAGTATCAGAATCACTGCAATTCCGTTCATGAATCCCGAAACAACCGGATAGGGCACATATTTGATCAGATTGCCTAGCCGCAGCGCCCCGAACAGAAACTGAATGAGTCCGCCGGTTAACACACACAAAGATGCCAGACCGACAATCAGAATGTTCTTGGAACCCGGATCCGGAACATGCAGGCTCACCGACAGTGGGAGAACAAATGCGGCCAGGATTAGCGACAGCGGCGCTTTGGGGGCTGTGATTTGGATCTCCGTGCCACCCAGCAGCGAGGCGCTAAGACCGCCTAAAAGACAGGCAAAAATTCCCAACAAGGCGGCAAACGGGAGGAACTCTGCACCCAGGGGGCCGTACACAATAATGCCGTATCCGATAGAAAGCGGGATAGAAATGATAGCCGCAGAAACAGCGCCGGAGAGATCCCCCTTCAAATTGAATCGGTGCTTGGACAGATTCATTGCCGCATGACCCTTATTATCACATATCAGATAAGAACGTTTCTACGCTTTGTCCTCCCGCTTTATGCAGTCATTGATCACTTTCTGGATTCTTTGTGGCGCCAGCCGGCTGCCAGTTTTGCGCGGCGAGCCGCCAATGATTGCGCTGCCACCCCAGCAATTGTCCGCAGACGACAAACCTTCAGCTTTGTTCAAGGCCTCATAAATGCGTTCCACAGGGAACATTACAAACGGTGACATTTTACCAATCGTGTAAGCGTAGCGACCTTTTCGGTGTTCAACTAGAGCGACATAAGCCTTTATTTTTTGAGAGAACAGTTTTGTGCGTGCGTATGGTCCTTTTTCATGAATCATCTGCCATCCGGGCCCGCCACCGATCCTTGAAAAGCGAGTGTCCAATTCGATTTTTTTGCTGCGCCCCTCGATGGCAGCATCAATTCTGGCGCATACCTTCTGGAGGATTGCCTGCATTTGCTTTTTCGACATGTGATAGATGCTGCCATCGGCTCGCGCACGGGTGTAGGGCTCGTATATCCAGGCCTGGTGGTGAATTTGCGGATTGTTGGGATGGACCGGATAGGCCCCTGCAGAGGCGTCCAGGATATCTTCGAATAAAATCATTTGAACCAAAAGATTATCAAACCTTAAACCTTCCAGTTTTTCTGAATTTTTAAGCAGCCAGCAGGACAGACAAGCATCCTGATCGACATCATTAATGTAAACGCGTGCATGCGGTTCCCCGTTTTTTTGGTAGGTGTCTAGCAAGCCCAGACGTATGTAGTAATAGACCTGGGCGCAGGTGCTGCGGGTGGCGATGCGGGCCACGCCTTCATGGTGATTGAAATTGGCATACGGGCCCTGAATTAAAAACCGCGGCGGCCCCTTTACATAGCCATCAAGCGCAATCGAAAAGCGCGGCTTGGTATCAATGAAATCCTCCCAGTTGATAACCACACGCGGTTCCAAATAAACGCGTATCATGGCAATATCCCGTTTGAGTCAGAGGTTGTTGGGATCAGTTTTAAACGAAACAGGGAAAAATAGGGAAGACACGGCAACTGCAGGTATATCCATAACCGTTTAGGCGTTACAATTCAAGCCTTGTCTTGCTGCTTCGCCATGAGGAAGCCGTGCACCATGAGGACCTTGGCAGAGAATCTAAAGATCTGGCTACAGAAATGAATTAGTTAAACAAGCACTGACTTTATATTACGGTACCCCAACGACTCTTTTACTATCGCAATAGCGATCATTTCCACCGCTCATTGGCTGGTTGACGTCGGGTTGGTCATTATAGTACATGCGAAAGCGGGCGTGAGGAACAGTGACCAATACTTTTTGGCCCTCATTAATTCTGCCTGCCCATATGACAGGGCCCTGTTGCCCGTCGCGGTTTAATTCGTTAAGAACGACGAAGACATCCGTGCGCGAGGCCTGGAGATAACATGAACCTGTTGTTGCATATATTGTAGGAGCTGATATCAAACCGGTTAACATGATTACCAGAAACCAGATTGCCATTAATTGAGCCATTATTTTCATGATTCCCCCCTTTGCACCCTAGCAATGTCTTTAATACCGGATTCTGACTTTGCTTTTAATGCGGTTTATCAAAAGGTTGGTATATAGAACATTAGGTCTCGATGGATAACATGTCAAATGATGCAATTTTTTGACATGATGTGTTATCCGGTTGGAGGGGCACTGGACATGAATCTAACCAATTTTGCACCAGGCAGTTGACGGTATGCCTGATAAAACAGCTGACGATCAAATACAGGATGGCTGCACCAGAGTTTTCGATCTGGCATTTACCAGTAGGCTGGAAAGCGCAATTGATAATAATTTCAAATATGATTGATTGCTGAACCGGCGGCCCTTTTTAATGGCAAACCACAAGCAAATGTCAAAGGTCTCACCAACAACCTGTTTTGAAGTGATATCTAACTTAATTTAGGGCTCGGATAGCAGGAACCTGTCGATCCGTTGCGCTGCAATCACCGCCAGGCGTCAATTAACTCAAAATGATAAAACACAAGCTTCCATTGACCATTTGATTTTGCCCAAGTGGAAGACCATCGTTTTTTGGCAGATACCCACGGGTACTCTTTGTGTTTTCTTGATACCTTATAATTTCCACAGGCGACGCCGGTGGTGCCAATCACATTTAGATGGGAGGTGACGATTTCGAGATCGTAGTATTCATACTGCGAAATCAATTCTTTTAACTGCTGTTTCCAAAGCGCCTTATCCATAATTCTATTCTGGGTAAGGTAGCTGATCATTGAGGTAAATCCGAAAGCTTCCCCTTCAATATCGGCGATAATGTCAGCATCCCAATGAACCAATGAATCGTTATATCGTTGAACAGCAGCACTGAGCTCGGTTAAATCATCAGCGTGCCCGATACAAATGCTCATGGTCAACGATAGCATCAACGAAAGAAAAAAGGGCATCAAAACCCTCCGTTTCATATTTTCCCCCTTTCGTTTGGATTGTGATTTGGCAAATTCTAACATGACCAGTTTACAACTGTTGTGCGAAACCGTTCTGTACAAAGAAATATGACAACAGCGGCAAACCTGCTATCAGCACCTGTGCTCAATGTGTTCAAGGCCGCCAAAGCATTTTGAGTGCCTTCTTTTCCCGTCGATATGCTACGAATAAGCATTCCAAAGCGAAGACGGAATCTCCCCTGCCTGTGCATGAACAGCGCACCCTTTGTTTAAAACTTCGGTGCGACAACCCGCCGTGTAAACTACAGCCAGAACAGCAGTTTTAAAGAAAGTTGGCCGGATCGACAATAAGGGCCCTGAACAATTTGTCAGACGGTTTTGATGTATCGATAAATAGCGTATTCAGTTGTGACACCCGGAATTGCATCGATGCTGTCTTGAATTTTTTTTCTGTCATCGGTATCAAACCAGGTCTGCCAATCCTCCACTGAAAACCATGTGCTGATAGTTGCAATCTCATCTTTATCATCGATTGATTTTAGGTATTCACCGGAGATGTATCCGGGCTGCTGCGGGACGAGACGCCTGATGTCCTTGATATATCGGAATAGCTCTTTTTCTCTTTTTTTATCTCTGGGAAACTTGCGTTTGATTAAAACTTTAATCGCCATAGCCCCCCTCCTTGGTTATTCCGTTTGCAGGCCCAATCCATAGTATTCATATTCAGCATCGCCGACGTAGTAATCCCTGAATTCATCTACATAGGCCTTGCGTTCATCACTGTTTCTCCAGGCTTCCCATGCTTCAATATTCTCCCACATTGACACCACCACGATTTGGTCTTTGTCCATAAGGTTTCGCAGATTTTCTGAAGCTATATAGCCTGGTTGTTTCATTGCCCCGGTGCGGGTGTTGATTAAAAACCGGGATGCTGCCTTCATGCTGCCTTCTTTAAACTTACGTTTGATTAAAATTTTTACTGCCATGTTGATGCCCTCCTTTCTAATTAAAAAAATTGAATAAAATTTTTTTAATCCGGCCTGTTTTTAGAAAGGTTTTTAGTGGCAGAAGTGGCTTCCGATGATGATCAGCAGCGATCGAAAAGTGAGTTTCGCGGTTCGCTATTCGAAGTGACAATGAGTTGTAAATGAAGGGAATCCGGCTCAGGCCCGATACCAAACTAAATAGAAAAGAGGCGCTTAAAAGTCAAGAGAAAAGGACTGTGGGGTTCCTCCTGCGCCAAAGGCTTCGGAGGACAAGCAGGGCTCAAGGTGCTGTGTTCAAAGGTTCAAGTTTCCGAAAGAGCGGTTTTTTGCTCGTTGAATCAATTATTTAAGCAGGTTCAGATGGCCCGTGCGGACAGAGTCGGCCACCAGTTTGCCAGTCAACTTTAATTTTGCCAGACGGCCTTTTTTGGCAGCCATAAGGATTTCGCGCAGTTCTTCGACCGTCTGCGGTGGTTTAAGCTCGACTGGTTTTTTCACCAGCGTAATCGATTCGGTCGGGCATCCGGGGACACACACGCCACAGCCCAGGCAGCGATTCAGATCCACAACCGCTGTTTGGTTCTCTGGGGCTACGCGCACCGCATTGACCTGACAGCTTTTCTCACATTCACCGCACCCGACACAGGTGTCCTGATCCACGCGGGCATGAAAATTTGACGCCCAATAATCCAATGGTTTGGGCAGGGCTTTATGGGTTCGAAGCATCCCGCAGCAACAACCACAGCATGAGCAGATAAATTCGGCCTTTTCCGTGTTGGACGGCTGAAGTACCAGGCCCTGCTTTTGATTCTCTTCAAGAATGGCCAGCGCTTCTTTGCTGCTGATTTCTCTGCCCATACCATTTGCGAGGGCCATGCCGGCCATACTGCCAACGGCCAGACAGGTTTCTTTGCGATCCGTTGCGTCGCACGATTTGCCTTCAAGCCGTTTTTTTTTGCGGCAAATACAATCAAAGATGACAAAAGGGGCTTCAGCCTGTTGCAACAGGGTCGACACTTCATCAAAGGTGCTGACATTGTGCTGTGGGTGGATGCTCTTTGATATGGGGATGGTGCGCATCTGCGGCAATTCAGTACTTAAGAAGGCAATGCCGAATTTTTTATCCGAAGTATATTCGTTGAAATCTTTGACAAATTCCGGGGTCAGGCGGTCTAACTGATATTCATACATCCCCACCACCAAGGGCGCGTTGCAATACACCATTTTACCGTTTCGGCGTTTGGCCTCGATACCCCCTTTTTTCTGAATATCTTTTAAAAATTTGGCCAGCTCTTCAGGTGCATCAACCAGATCACCGGCCCTTTTGAAAATTGTTTCAAGGGGCTCGTATTTGTAGTTCAAGCAACAGGCAATGGCAGCTTCTTTGGGCGTAAATATATGCTTTAGGATTTTTATCTCAACACCGGAGCGGGTGGCCGGAAATCCAACGGTTTGCTTGTCTAAATGCTGCTGCAGTCTGACATAGACTTGATCATTTTCTATCACTGGGCACCTCCACATCAGATGGTCTATTTGAAATCCGAGGTCCGTATTAAATCCCAAAAATGGGCCGGTGGTCAAGGGTTGTTTTTGGGGAAGGTTCCGGGTTCAGGGTTCACCCGCCTTCGCGAATGCTACGGCGCGGCAGGCAAGGTTCAAAGGAAAGAGAACTCAGAAATGGTTTGAAAAGCGCGGGCAGGGGCGATATTGTCAAATTTCAGGGGAAAAGGCTAACATCATTTAAAGATATTTATTGGCGGAAAGTGAATAGACATGTCGTTTCTGAAACATACGCCGCAGTTTGCGAAACAGGACGCAATTGCAATCCTGAATGATCTTTACGATATCCAGGCCACGGCAGACGCCCTTCCCAGCGAACGCGATCAGAACTTTCGTATGTCCACCCCGTCCAAGGAATGTTTTGTCCTGAAAATTGCGAACGCCTTAGATGACCCGGCCTTGCTGGATTGTCAAAATCAGGCCATGTTACATCTCAATCGTCAGGTGACGTTCTGTCCCAAAGTTGTTACGAACCGAAACGGCGAGTTCATTTCCGAAATCCAGTCTCCAACGGGCGCTACCCATAAAGTTCGTCTTGTAACCTATCTGCCCGGAGTTCCAATGGGATCTGTCCAAAGACGCTCATCCGGCCTTTTTGAAGACCTGGGGCGCTGTGTTGGTGAAATGGACCGTGCGATGACGGACTTCGATCATCCTGCGGCCCGGCGGGATTTTTACTGGGATTTGGCCAAAGGCTTACAGATCGTTAAGGAATATCACCCCTTGATACCAAATGCCCATTTACGGGAGCTGATCGAGAAATTCGCCGGGTATTTCGAACAAAGCGTAACACCGCTACTTCCGGATCTGCGTAAAAGCGTGATTCACAACGATGCCAATGATTATAACGTTATCCTTGGTGGCAATGGCGATCTGTACACACAAAATCAGCGGGTGGTCGGTATTATTGATTTCGGTGACATGGTCTTCAGCCATACAGTCGGCAATCTGGCCATCGCCATTGCTTATGCGATTCTCGATCAATCCGACCCCTTGCGGGTTGCCGCCCATATGATCAAAGGATATCATCGACCATTTGCCCTCACCCAAGCTGAAATCGCCGTGCTCTATCCGATGGTATGCATGCGGCTGTGCATGAGCGCTTGTATTGCAGCTCACCAGTTAAAGGAACGTCCCGACAACGAATACCTGATGATCAGCCAAATGCCGATCCAGCGGACCCTGCCGAGGCTGACTGAAATCCATCCGCGTTTTGCGGAGACGGCCTTCCGTCAGGCCTGTGATCTGTCTCCGCTGCCGCACGCTCAAACCATCTGCAAGTGGCTGGACCGAAATCGTATCACTGCTGCGTCGCTCCTTGATATTGATTTACGCACAGCCCCCCTGAAAATATTTGATTTAAGCGTTGCCAGCTCCCTGGTGAGCGGGAACCCGGAAAAAAACAAAGAATCCCATCTGACCAAAAAGCTTTGGGAAAAAATGCAAGCCGCCGGCGTCTCAGTTGCTATTGGACGCTATAACGAAGCCCGCTTGATTCAAACACGCTTTATTGGCAATATTGATTCACCGACCGCTGAGCACCGGACCGTTCACATCGGTATGGATGTGTTTGCCCAACCCGGGGCCACAGTTTATACTCCATTAGCGGGCAAGGTATACGCCTTTTCGAATAATGAGGGATCCCAAAATTATGGCCCGGTGATCATCCTGGAACACACCACTGATTCGGGAGATTCTTTTTACACCCTGTACGGTAATTTAAGCTTGGATACCCTGGAAGGCCTGACTGCCGGCAAGTCCATAGCCGCTGGGCAGCAAATCGGCCGAATTGGCTCAGCGGACGAAAACGGTAATCGGACACCCCACCTTCACTTTCAAATTATCACGGATTTGCTGGATAAGGATTGTGATTTTCCGGGCGTGGTTCGAGCCAGTGAACAGCATCTCTGGAAGCTGTTTTCACCGGATCCGAATCTTGTTATCGGTATTCCGCAGGATCGTTTTCCGGCGCCGGATCCAAGCACGTCAGACACTTTGGCCGCGCGCCGCAAATATATCGGTCGCAATCTGAGCATCGGCTATCGCAATCCGATTAAGATGATGCGGGGATGGCGGCAGTACCTGTTTGACGACACCGGGCGCAGATATCTTGATGCCTATAATAATGTGCCCCATGTCGGTCATTGCCACCCCAAGGTGGTGGCAGCTGCCAGTCGGCAAATGTCGGTTTTGAACACCAATACCCGCTACCTTCACGATTTCATCAACCGCTATGCCAAGCGTTTGTGTGATACCCTGCCGGCACCCTTGAGTGTCTGCTTTTTCGTCAATTCGGCCAGCGAAGGAAACGAGCTGGCCCTGCGCTTGGCCAGAGCCTATACTGGGCAACGCGACATGATTGTGCTCGAGGTCGCCTATCACGGGCATACCACCTCGCTCATCGATATCAGTCCATACAAGCATAACGGCCCCGGTGGTAAAGGGGCGCCATCGTGGGTCCATACGGCGCCGATCCCTGATCTATACCGGGGCCTTTACCGTTCAGACGATCTGCAGGCAGCCCTTAAATATGCAGGACACATTGACGACATCATCCGCGAGCTGCAGGACAACGGTATGGGACTGGCCGGATTTATTGCCGAAACCTGCCCGAGTGTGGCGGGACAAATTTTCCTGCCCAAAGGTTACCTGTCGGCGGTTTACCGCCGGGTCCACAAGGCCGGAGGGCTGTGCATCGCCGACGAAGTGCAAACCGGTTACGGTCGAATTGGCACCCATTTTTATGCTTTCGAAGCCGAAAATCTAGTTCCCGATATCGTGGTTTTGGGAAAGCCTATCGGTAACGGGCACCCCATCAGCGCCGTGATCACCTCTCCTGAGATCGCCGAAGCCTTTGACAACGGCATGGAGTTTTTCAGCACTTTCGGCGGCAATGCTGTCTCTTGTGCAGCGGGCTTGGCCGTGCTCGATGCGGTGATCGAGGAAAATCTCCAGTCCAACGCGCTGAAAGCCGGAAAACGAATGCTTGCCGGAATGATCCCGTTTATCGATCGTTTTCCGATTGTCGGCGATGTGCGCGGATCAGGGCTTTTTTTAGGCGTTGAGTTGGTGCGCGACCGTGAAACCCTCGAGCCGGCCAGGGAAGAGGCGGACTTTATCGTCAACCGCATGCGCGATGCCGGCGTTCTTTTGGGCACGGACGGCCCTTTTGAAAATGTGATAAAAATCCGGCCACCCATGCCTTTTAACGAAAGCAATGCCGAGTTTCTGGTGGCCAACATGGAGCGCATTCTGACGGAAGATTTTTTGGTCTAAGGTTCAAAGGTTCAGAATTCCGTCATACGCCAAAGTCTTCGCAGGAAAAGCAGAGTTCAAGGATTCAACAAAATTGGGTTTTAGGTGCCCCGCATTTGCCACAAAGGCTACGGCGGGCGGGCAGCTTTCCCGGCTTCGCTCAATAGAGCTACGCCGCGGCAAGCAGGTGTCAGATTACAGACCACAAAAGTCAGAAGACTGATGACAATCAACAGCGAGCCGGATGGGTATCTGCGTGCGGATGCCTGGCTGGCGATATAACAGGACATCAACATGTGGCGTTTGCTTGACAGTATATCTTTTCCGGTTATGATTTTTATTGCAGCCTTTTTGCTGCTGGCGCCATTTAGCCCCATGCCGCATGTGGTCGAAAAAATCATCATGCTTAAAAACGGTAATCTGAGCCGGGCGGTCGACATATTCGATCTGTGCTTTCATCTGGCACCCACCGTTTTGCTAGGAATAAAACTCCTCCGCAGCCGTAAGCAAAAATAGGCATTTGACTTACAAATCAAAGCTTGTCCTTTTTTATCTTTGGCGAAGCAGTAAGGAGCGCTTATATGATTGATTTATATGATGTGACCCTGGTTGCGGTCGTTTTGGCCGTGGTCGAGCTTATCGGCATATTGCTGGCCGTTGACGCAGTCATGCGACCACGCTCGTCTCAAGCCGCCATTGCCTGGTCCATTGCCCTGGTTGCGCTGCCATTCGTTACGATTCCCATCTATATTATATTTGGCCGCACGCGCTTCCATGGCTACCAGACAGCTCTGCGGGAAAAAGAAGCCGTTGTCGGGCAGCGCCTGACGGACTGGTTTGCGCGCATGGAGGCGACAGCTGCAGAACCGCAGGAAGGGCTCGAGGCTGTCGAGGACCTGGTACGTGGCCTCACCAAGATTCCATTTACAAGGGGTAATCGTGTCGATTTGCTCGTGGATGGTGAGGCGACTTACGGGGCAATGCTGGATGCCATCGCGGAGGCCGAATCCTATGTGCTCGTCCAGTTTTACATCGTCAAAGATGGCAGTGTTGCGCGCCGTTTGCGTGATGCCCTGATCGAAAAAGCGCAGGCCGGGGTACGGGTTTATTTTCTATATGATGAGATCGGCTGCCTTGGTTTGTCGGCCAATTATCTGGATGCGCTGCGGAAAGCATCGGTCGAGGTGTCCGGCTTTAAAACCACCCGGGGGCGTCGCAACCGTTTTCAGATCAACTTTCGCAATCACCGCAAGCTGCTGGTTGTCGACGGGCGCATCGGCTTTGTCGGTGGGCATAACTTGGCCGACGAGTACCTGACCTTTCGAGATACCCATCTGAGATTAGAGGGTCCGGCTGCCCAGCATATTCAGTTCTCCATCCTCAAAGACTGGTACTGGGCCACTCGGCAGGTTCCAGAGATCAGCAAAGAGATCCACCGATCCGACAGCGATGACCAGAAAGTTGCCATCGTCAACACCGGACCGGCCGACACCAAGCCGAACTGCAGCGCTCTGTTTGCAACCATCGTCCACACAGCACAACGACGATTGTGGTTAACGAGTCCCTATTTTGTACCCGATGATGTCCTGGTGCGTGCACTGCAGGCCGCCGCCATCCGCGGTGTGGATGTACGCATTCTGCTGCCCGGAAAGGCCGATCATCGCCTTGTCGAGCTGGCCTCATTCACCTATTACGGGGAGATGCTGGATTGTGGGGTTCGGCTTTTTCGCTACCAGGACCGCTTTATGCATCAAAAGGTGTTTTTGGTGGACGACCGCTTGGCAGGCGTTGGCACCGTCAATCTGGACAACCGGGCCATTTACCTCAACTTTGAAGCCACAGCCCTTGTTGCCGGTGATCGTTTTGTTCAAGAAGTGGAAGAGATGTTAAAAGCCGATTTGGCCTTATGTGAGCCGGTGCGTCGTGAGCAATTTGACAACAAACCGCTTCGATTTCGGGTTGCCGCCCGCATTGCCCGCTTGGCGTCGCCCTTGCTGTAAAGCCAATCTTGTTTTCAACCTTCCGGTGGGTAAAATATCAACTTGCTCTTTACCGCATTGAATAGGATGCATATCTTTTCAGCTATATTTTTTGACGTAATGAAAATCATTGGTGAAAAGAGGCCATATAAACGCCAGTACTGAGGTTCAAAATGAAGTCAAATAAAAAGAATAAATTGAAAGACATGCCTTTACAAAACGATCAAAATTCGGCGTCGAAGCCATCAATAACGCGTGCAGACAGATACAACCTGTGGCAATTGAGGTGTCGCCAGGCGTTCTTTCTGGTTGCGCTCGCAGCCATTGTTTTGCTCTGGCCGCAGAGCGCGTCAGCCGAAGAGGGCGCTGCGAAACCCATCAATTTTTTGGCCATGGGAGTGGGGCTGCTCGGAGGGCTTGCGCTGTTTTTGTACGGTATGGAAAAAATGACCGACGGCCTCAAAGCCGCAGCCGGCGAGCAAATGAAGATCCTGTTGACCAAGCTGACCCGCAACGCAGTCACCGGGGCGTTCACCGGGGCCCTGGTGACAGCCGTGATCCAATCCTCATCGGTCACAACCGTTTTGGTGGTCGGTTTTGTGAGTGCCGGCCTGATGACGCTGGTGCAGTCAGTGGGTGTGATTATCGGCGCCAATGTGGGCACCACCGTCACAGCCCAGATTGTGGCTTTCAACGTCACCGCGGCGGCCTTGCCCCTGATTACCATTGGTTTTTGCATGATCTTTATCGGTAAAAACAGCCGCGCACGACACTACGGTGACATGCTGATGGGCCTGGGCTTGATCTTCTATGGCATGGCGGCCATGGGCGACGCCATGTCACCATTGCGAACCCATGAGGGCTTCATTGAGTTGATGCGCTCCATGGAACGACCGATTTTCGGGATGTTTGTTGGCGCGCTTTTCACAGCCCTGGTGCAGTCGTCTTCGGCGACCATCGGTCTGGCGGTGGTAATGGCTACCCAGGGTTTTGTGACCCTGCCGGCCGGAATTGCGATCGTTTTCGGCGCCAAAATCGGCACCTGTGTAACAGCGCTGCTGGCCTCGCTGGGCAAACCCCAGGATGCGCTGCGGGCAGCTGCCGTGCACGTCGTTTACAACGTGCTCGGGGCTGCGATATGGATTGCCTTCATCGATCAACTGGCCAGCCTGGCTGTCTGGGCGTCAGCTTCTTATCCGGAGTTGCAGGGTGTTGAACGCCTCGCACACGAAGTGCCGCGACAGATCGCCAATGCGGCCACCATCTGGGCGGTCGCCAATATGGTCATCTTTCTGCCGTTTAGCGGGCTGCTCGCCCGCCTGGTACGCGTGCTGGTGCCGGAGCGCGAGACGGCCGAAACGGTCATCGTACAGCCCAAGTTTTTGGACAAAGAGCTGATGCGCGTGCCCTCCCTGGCGCTCGAGCGCGCACGCCTCGAGTTGGGTCACATGGCCGAACTGGTTGATCAGATGCTGGAGGACGTGCCCGCGGCTTTCCAGAACCGGGATTTTCGCGAGGTCTCGCAACATCATGATCAGGTGGTGGTGCTTCGTGAGGAGGTTTTACATTACCTGCAGCAAGTCGGCCGTGAGAACCTGACGGATATTGAATCAGACGAGCTTGCCCAGCTTGTGTCTGCCACCAGTGAAATCGAAAGCATCAGTGCTGTCATCGGCCGTGAGTTTGTCCACCTGGGCGAAATCTTCAAGCGAGAGAATCTCACTGCCAGTGATACGACCGGCACTTTGATCGGAAAACATTATGCGGCAACACGTGAGGCTGCCCGTGCAGGTCTGCAGGCGATTGTGAAAAAAGACGAGCGCGCAGCCCAGGCGGTTGTCGCGCGCCGCGATGAGCTCTGGAAACTTGGCCGCGATCTGCTCCAACAGCAAGCTGCTCGTTTAGCCCAGGACGATCCCCAGCGCCTGCTCAAGCACCGGGTGCAGGTCGACCTGCTGGACAAGATGCGGCGGATTTACGGGGTAGCCGAGCGCATGGCGATCTCGGTGCTGCCGCGCGCCGTTCTGGCCGGAGAGCTGGCGGCGTAAAATGCCAAGTTGCGAGGTGCGCGTTGCGGGTTGCGCGAGTTTGATGGTTTGAGTTTTCGAGAGATCGATGTATGGTTGTCGAGCTCAAGGCGAGTCGGCGGTGATTTGTTTTAACAGCTGCTCATCCAGGTTGCCGCCGGTTAAAACCACACCAACTTTGCTACCAGGGTCCGACCAATGGCCGTGCAGCAGGGCGGCCACACCGACTGCTCCGGAGCCTTCCACCACCAGCTCATGTTGCTTATGCAAGAAGCGGATGGCAGACCGGATATCATCTTCTGCGACCAGCACCATTTGGTCAATCAGGCGTTGACCAAGCTCGAAGGTGATGTCACTGATGCCCCCCTCCAGCCCCTCGGCAATGGTTTCTTCCGAATCGAAGGTCAGATACGGCCGGTTTTCCGCCAGGGAGCGCGTCATGGCGCAGGAGGCCATCGACTGGCAACCGACGACCCGCATGGCCGGTTTGATTGCTTTAACGGCCGTAGCCACCCCGGCGACCAACCCCCCGCCGCCCACCGGCACAATCACGGTATCCAGATCGGAAACCGCCTCCAGCATCTCCAGACCTACGGTCCCGTGCCCTGCCATGATCAGCGGGTCGTCAAAAGCCGGTATAAAAACTCGCCCGGAGGACTTCGCATCCGCCAGGGCCGCTGCATGGGCTTCATCGAACAGGCGGCCCTCGATCACCACTTCAACCGGGTATTGCCGAATGGCTTCCAGTTTATTGTGCGGAACGGTTTGCGGCACATAAATGCGGCAGGGCATTTTAAAGGTTCTGACGGCCAAACCCACACCCTGGGCATGATTGCCGGCCGAGCTGGTGACAATGCCGATGGCCTTCTGGTTTGCATCCAGCGAGGCGATCTTGTGATAGGCCCCCCGGATTTTAAAAGAGCCGGTATGCTGCAAACACTCGGCTTTGAGATAGACCGCCATTCCGGTATGATCGCCCAGAGGAGCGGAGCGCTCAAACGGTGTTTGTCGGATGATGCCCTGCAAGTTGCGGCGGGCGTTGCGAATTTCTTCAATGGATAGGGGCGCCATAGACTTATTTGTCCAAGAACAGCGCCCGTGAGTCAAGGGTTTTATTCAGGAATCAGTGGTCAGATGTCAGAAAACAGATGTCAGAAAATACAGGAAAGGTAAAATGCTTAAATTGCCGCTACTTTAAGTTGTTTTCCAAAAACTGACACCTGACACCTGAACACTGAAACCTTGTATAAATTCAAGCACCCAGTCAGTGGAAGTAAGTCACCAGACAAGTTTAAAACTGTATCCCGATAAAATGGTCAGCCAAGGTATTGATGAAACAGCCACCCCCGCCGCCTGATGAACCGGAGCCGCTGGGCGCAGCGCCCATACCGGATGGATCAGCGATGATGCCGTTTTGCTGATTGTCATCATCGCCAGTGCCGCCGTCGACCAGGGTAATGCTCAACTGGGTGCGGTCGCCATTAAGGGAAACGTGTGCGCTGTAGTCATACCAGCCCTCGCTCTGGCTGTACTTAAACCATTTATAGCCCTGCGGCATGGGCTCGGGCAACAAGACGGTGACAGTGGCGCTGCTGCCGGGGATGTCCACTTTGATTTTAAAGTCCAGCAGGCCGTATCGCATGTCTTCGGGCATCCCGTTCCGAATTGTAATTTCCGCACCGTCGGGATCGACTGGCTGCAAGCTGACCAGATGAGAGCCATTATCCGGTTTTAAACCCAGCACTGATTGGGTCGTGGTCTCAAGGGCGATGGCATCGTTGGGTACCGATTGGATGCCGTTTTCGGTGATGTCGATTTCTACCGTATCCGAATCGGAATCACCGCCCGAGTCGGTCACGGTTAATTGAAACATCACGGTTGCGTCGGCGCTAACTGGTGCGGCCACAAAGGTGGGCCGAACGGCGTCGGCGTCCGATAAGGTAATTGCCGGACCATTGGTCTGGTTCCATTCGTAACTGACAATTGCATCGTTGGGATCAGATGACTGCGATCCATCCAGGGTAACAGTTGCGCCCTCAACAACACTCTGATCGGGGCCTGCATTGGCAGTCGGCGGCAACTGGTTGACCGCAAAGCTGACCGCAATGGTGTGATTGCTGCTAACATTCTCAAATGTGTAGCTGGTGGTAATAGTGGCGGCAACACCATCCACCAAAATTTCGGCCACGCTGTAACCGGCGTCGGGGGTGATAGTGAAGGTGATATCACTGCCCTGATCGATTGAGAAGTTGCCCTGGGGGACGATACTGCCCCCTGCGCCTGCGGTAGCTGAAAATGTATAGGTGGCAATTTCCGGACAGGCGCTGAAGCCGCTGCGGCGCCCAAAATTCTGGGTCCAGTAATGACCATAGTTGCTGCTGGCCACATACGCATAGCCAACACCGATATCGCAAAAATTGGGGTTGAGAATATTGGCGCGGTGTCCGGGACTGGCCATCCAGGTGTCGATCACATCCTCAGGCGTCGGCTGCCCGGCAGCGATATTTTCACCACAGTAATTCCAGGTGTAGCCGGCGTCTGTGATGCGAACGCAAGCGGTTCGTCCGTCAAGTCCCGTATGACTGAAATAGTTTTGCAATCCCATGTCCTCGGAGTGACCCTGAGCGGCAGTTGCCAGGCTGGCATCATAGCTGAGCGGCGGCAGGCCTTCAGCATCCCTTTCAATGTTGACCAGATCAATTACTTCGGATGCAAAGTCGGCATAAGCGTTTCCGCAGAGCAAAAAAAAGCAGCACGACAATAAACTCAGTATCCGTTTCACTGGCTCGCCCCCCAAATAGTTGTATCGGTTTATAGTTAAATAGATATAGGCGCTATTAACCTGCTGTAATTTTGCAATAATCGCACCATGGGATTTCGTTTATCTTAAAGAGAATAATACCCAGTGGTTACACGCCCCGGGTCGCAATGTTTTATTTCAAAGTGACAAATTTAATAAACAGGCCGTACAAAAAATGTCACACACCGGCACCTGATCCGGTTTTGTAAACCTTTCCAAAATCAGTTGCGTCATAGGCCTTAAAATTCCGGGTCGATTCTATAATCGAGGAAGGAGAGCACAGATGAAAAAGAAACTGATAGGGCTGATACTGGTTACATCGTTAATTGCATGTACGGGAATGTCTCAACGACAGCAAACCGGAACCGCCGTCGGGACCGTTGGCGGGGCTGGTGTGGGAGCAGTCATCGGAGGCGCCTATGGTGGCAATACCGGCGCATGGATTGGCGGATTGGTTGGCGCCGGGCTCGGTGGTCTGGCCGGTTACCAGGTGGCTTCTTACATGGACCGGCAGGAAGCCGATCTGAATGCTGCCCTGGCAGAGTCAAGAGCATACAACCGCGCCAGCATCGAGCGGGATCGGGAAAACACCGATATTCTTCTGGCCACTTTTACGGGCGATGTCTTCTTTGATTTTGATTCAGCCAGCGTTAAATCCGGCGGATTTGCCGAAATCAATCGCGTCACACCCGTGCTGCAGAAATACAACCACACCGCCATTCAGGTCGAAGGCCACACCGACGCGGTCGGTACCGAACTCTATAATCAGCAGTTGTCCGAACGCCGCGCAGCGGCTGTTAAAAATGTGCTGATTCAGCGCGGTATTGATCCCAAAAGGATTCGCTCTGTGGGTTTTGGTGAATCCCAACCGGTCTCTTCGAACAATGCTGTGAACAGAAGGGTGACCTTGAGAATTATACCGCTGGTGGATGGGAGTACCACATAGGTATACAGAGGACAGAGGACCCGGCTTCGCTCTCCGAGCTTGGGGCTTCGCCCATCGGGCTTCGACCCCACAAGTCGCCGGGACAAGACGCCGCGGCAAGCAGAAGCAAGGTTGCCCTTCGACTTCGCTCAGGGTTTCGGTTAAAGGAAACTGAAACTAATCGGAACGCATGTTGTGTTCCAGCTTATACAGATCGATGATGTCATTGACCTGGCGGGCGGTGGCTGAACTTTTAAATGCCTTAATCTGGTCTGCCCGATAATAGGTCTGAGTGTTGAGCCAGGCAGCAAAATCATCATCTGCGATAATCTGGTGCCAGTTGGTGTGTTGAGCAGCCACTTCTGCATAAAGCACCACCGCCTCGGCCAAATCCGGTGCAAATAGCGTGTCGGATCTCATATGGTGGTCATCGGCAAATTGCTGCAGAGCAGCGCTGGTGTGAGGGCCGATAATTCCGTCAAGCGGTCCGGTATCATAGCCGTTGGCAATCAGGCTTTTCTGGATCCGTCTGATCCGGGCCGGGTCCCGATTGTATGGGCTCAAAATTTCTTCGGACAAGGCCTCTTGATAGTTGATCTTCTCAGGAGCCGGCGCTGCTGCGGGCGGTGCTTGTTGTTGAATCCTCGTCTCAGCTTTTGTGAGTGGCTTTTTTAATGCGGGTTGCTGTGGTGTCTGGGCGGCTGTCTCGGTTTTTGCAATCTCTTTTGCTTGAGGCGTCGGCTCTTTTTTAGGACGGGCTGCAGTCGGTTTTGGCTCGGCTTTAGATGCCGCCTCTATGCTTGCTTTCTGGGGCTCCGCGGGCGGTTGGCGGTCAAGAACACGATACAGCAGCAGGACGCCCAAAACCGCTATGATGGCCACAAAGCCAAATACGAGGCTTTTTTGGACGGTTTTTTGAATATGCGGCCGGTGAATGACGTCAGGAGCCTCTGCAGGGTAGTCGGGCTCCCAGGGAGGCGGCTCCGCTGGGGGGTCCAGAACCGGTTCTGCTTCAGAATCAGACAACCGTTCTGAAGGGGAGCCGGGCTTCGGATCGGATTGTGGATAGTCCAGATCCGGTTCAATTTTAACAGGTGCTGCTTCAGAATCGGGTTGATGAACATGACCCGCTAGATGTGGTTTGGCCTGCAAGTATGATTTTAGCCGTTCATAGGCTTCGTTGATTTCATTTAATTTCAATTCCGCCTTGCGCCGATAGCGCGGCAGATTCTGGAAATTTTCCGGGCGCCAGGCGTTGCTCAATTCCTTATAAGCGTGCTCTAAATCGTCAATCGAGGCCGATTCATTCAGTTCGAGTATGTCAAAATATTTTTTCATAGAATTGTCCAGAGAACATATTCACAATATTCTACACTATAAAACAAGCAAAAAATCGGTCATTAGTTAAGTAAAATCTGAATGCACATATTAAAAAAATTAAAAATATGAAACCCAAAGCTATCTTAAAAATAGCAGATCACGTTCAAGGGCAAGGCAAAAACCGATTCAAAAGTGGAGCATACACGTCAGTATTCGAGCATTTTGAATCGGTTTTAAATCCGCCACGAATATTGGCGGATTAGATGCATTTTTAAGATAGCTTTGAGGTTTGGGCGAAGAATTCATGCTTATCCATCTCATCAAAGGCGATGATTCCCTGGCGCCGCGCTGTGTTGTAAAGCCTGTCGAGATAGGCCTGCCATTTAACACTCAATTGGGGATCATCCTGCAAGCTGCAATCGATGGCGTGGTGAATTTCGTGTTTTAAAATGGCGTCCAATTCAGGATCTTTTAAAATACTGGCTGAGATGAAAATGATACGGTTAGGATGGTTGTAGGCGGCCGGCTGCTGATCCCAGGTTTTGCCGTCATCGAATTGATCTTCCACTTCATACCATTGCTGCCGGCCGTCCTGGCTAACATTCACCCAACGATCCGGTGTGATGCGGCCGTCGCCATCCAGATCCGCGCCGAATCCAAGATCCGTCGGCAAGGTTTCCGCGGCGCCCACAAAAATGCGAACGCCATTGTTTTTTAAAAAAGCAATTAGTTCTGCAGGAAAACCGGCCAGCTTATCTGATATGACTGCTTGCTCAACCGGGCTGGCAGTTCCTCCCATCCAGGAATCTGAAAACATGTTGGCAGGTATTCGTTCGGATATCGATTCTAGTGGTTTTAAATTCAAGCCGGCGATGAATTTTTTAAAATAGCCCTCGGTGGCCAGGGCGGTTTCAAACATGGCCAACGGATGGTATTTAACCAGATCGGGAAACTCACCCAGGCAGGTGTGAACGGACGGCGTTAATTGGGCATGGGAAAACATATCCTGCAAACTGTGTAGACCGATGGCAAACTCTTTTTCAGCAGCATCATAAAATCCCTCATCCGCCAGGCGGTGGGCGCGCGCCAGGTGAATTCGGGCGGCTGTGATGCGGGTATCTTCCTGCCCGGCCGGACTACGGTTGTAGTGCCGTTGAATGTCGCCGATTTCACCGACAGTCCCGGTAATGCGGGGTTTGGCAGCATCCTGTGGATCGCGGTAATGCGTCCGGCTGATATCGACATTATAGCATTGGATGGCGATGCGGCGGGCCTGTTGTCTGCTGAATCCGAACCAAACTGCCATATCATAGGCGCCAAAGTTTTCATCGGCGCGTCGCCCCGGATCAATGCTGCCCGCATGCGGTCCCCTGTCCCATGCATACTGACGCATCTGTTTGCGTAGGATTCCCAGATAGCGATCTTCTCTGGGCAGGTTTGAGGGGGTTGCCTTGATAATGTCTTTGAAACGACCATAAGGGGCAGTGTGGTATCGATGGGTGTTCTGTTTTTTTTCGGTCCATTTGACTGCCACAGGGTCAAGGATGCGATCAATGGCAGTGATCGGCACCGGAGCGACGCGGCTTGCTGTTAAAAAAAACTTTTGGATGAGCGCGCCGACTTTTTTGGAAAAAGGAAAGTAGCGCGGGTCCGGGCGATATCCATTGATGAGATGAAATGCGCGCAGCAAACCGGCATTTGTCCGGCCGGCGGTCAAGGAGGTTTTGAGACCCAGCACAGACAGATAACCGGTCGGGTCGAATTCTTCGATGGGTCTGCCCCCCAGCGTTTGTTTATATGCCTCGTAAACCTGTGGTGCTGCTGCCGACTGCCAGCGGCCGGATGCGTATGGATCATCGGTGGCGTCCAGGCAGCGCTGAATCTCTTTTAACAACGCCCCCTCCTGCCATATCCCGGGCCGGAAAAAATCTATTTTAGGAATCGGCATCAATCCCCCATGTATGATTTAATGGCTATAAAATAGGGGCTAAAGGTTCAGGGTTCAAGGGTTCAAAGGTTCAGAGGTTCAAAATTACAAGACTGAGGGTTATTCAATTGTGAGTCGCGCCTTTCGGGTTGAGTTGGCGTGATCTGGTGGAGGGCTGCGTACTAAGCGCTTTGGGCTTCACCCTAAAGCCACAACCTAACAAATCGTTTAAGGAGCAGAACCGAGGGAATTGACGAGAAAAATTAGCCGAGGATTTGCAACATGATTTTATTTAACTAAAAGATTTGATCTCTCTGTGTTCTCTGTGGGCTCCGTGTGATAAATAATCAATTGCGCGCTATTTTGGTTACTTCTTTTTTTTGAACTCGGCGATTTCGCTGACAGCCTCGATAGTGGTTTTCATGTGCGCTTCGGTGTTAAACGGGCCGATGCCGATGCGGACCGATCCGCCGATTTTATCGGTGCCCAATTGCTCGTGGACCAGAGGCGCGCAGTGAAGTCCGGTGCGGCAGGCAATCTCATACTCGCCATCCAACAGGGTGCCGGTATCGAGCGCTTCCATGCCGTCGACGTTAAAACTGAGAACACTGATATGATCGCTCAAATCATCTTGACAATGCAGTGTCACGCCATCTATGGCCGTGAGGCCATCGCGCACCATACGCGCCAGCTTCATTTCATGGGCATGAATGTTATCGATGCCTTTTTGCGCAATCCACTTCAAGCCGGCATGCAATCCGGCAATACCCATGACATTTCCGGTGCCATATTCGAGCCGGTAAGGATAATCGTCCAGGTGCATACGGTCAGCGGATCGAACCCCTGTGCCGCCGGCGCGAGTATGCCGGATGTCAATGCCTTCTCTAACGTAAAGACCGCCGATGCCGGTGGGTCCCATCAAGGATTTATGGCCGGTAAAGGCGACAACATCAATGTGCATTTTGTCGATGTCGATCGGCACCTTGCCGGCGGATTGGGAGGCATCGATGGCAAAGACGACACCCTGCTCGCGGCAGATGCGGCCAATGGCGGCAACCGGCTGAACCGTGCCGATGACATTGGAGACATGGTTGATAATGACCAGACGGGTGTTGGATTTGATTTTTCGCTTGATATCGTCCGGGTCGACAAAGCCTTTGTCATCGAAGGGAACATAGTCAACTTCCACGCCATGCAATTGGCTCTGATGATACAGCGGTCTCAGCACCGAATTGTGCTCTACGGTTGTTGAAATGGCATGATCGCCCGATTGTAACAGACCGAAAATGATCAAATTAAGCGCATCGGTGGAGTTATAGCCAAAGCATAGCCGGTTGGGATCCGTGCCCCCGAAAAAATCGGTCATCATCTCGCGGGTGTTATCCACCAGTGCGCCGGTTTCCATACACATGTCATAACCGGAGCGTCCCGGATTGACGCCAAAGTCCCGGAAAAATGAGTCCATGAACGCGTAGACCTCTTCCGGTTTAGGGTAAGAAGTGGCGCCATTGTCAAGATAAATAAGTTTTGCCATTTTTGGATATCCTTGCTTTAGTTCAGCCGGTATGAATTTTACGGCGCATGGGCCATTAACCTTGTTAGCAGTAGCCTTATTTTTCCGGGCTACCATATGGCAATTCGCGGATAAATACAATAGGTCCTTAACTAAGTTTGAAAATTAGTGCGACTTTTAGAATGCGCTTTCATCGCAGCGGGCTAAATGGACAACCGGCTCTTTCCTTTGTAGCCGGAATAGGGCAGGGTGACGTACAACCCGTCGCCCATGTAGACGCCCAGACCCATAAAAAATCCTTCCGGATCGTAGGTCTCTACCACATCCCCGTGGGTTCTGCCGGGATTTACTTTTTCCGGATAACAAGTTGACAGCGGGTTGTAATACATGCGGACTTTATGGCGCACACGCCCGCGGGTGGAATTGGATTCGATCTCTTTGACCTCGTTTTTCCAATAGTAAAATTTATCATACAAGGCGCAATGCGGCCCTTTTTGGGCACAGGCGTTGAAAAATTCTTGCAGATCGACTAACTGGCCGTCCAGAGTAGGCAGATACCGTTTATCGGGCAATACTTTCAAACGCGCCACGATGGCATCGATGCATTCTTCGGGTGTTTGCGCGGGGGCCTTTGTCTGTTTATGACATCCGGCGATCAGCAGCCCCAGAAGAATGCAGATCAGACCCAGAGCTATCGCACTTCCCGGTCTCGCTGCTCTTCTGGCAGTCGGTCCGACAGGTAACAAGATGATAATATATCAACCTCCATTTTGGTGGATTTTAGCGCTACAACATTATGTCGTTATAGCGCTAAAACGTCAAGCAGGAGGCGAATCTCCGTTCTGTTTCGGTTTAGCTTTAATCAGCCATTTATCGGCTTGACCGATCATCTTGCCCAGCTGGGCCATTATCTGCTCATAAGCAGCGTTGAGTTGCTCGCAGGTGTCATCATCCAGGTATTTGCATTGCCGGGCGAATTCAATCCATACCTGGGTCTCACAGGCGTGACCTTCGGAATCATTTAGTTTGGCAATAAAGGGCGTCTTAAAGCGCCTTTTGCGCCAGGCCCTGCTAATCTGCGAGCAGACCAAACGCGCAGCTTGTCGCAGTTGATCGGTCAACCCGTATTGTTCCTCAGGCGGAAACTTGGCAGTCAAATGAAAAATATCCATGGCAGTGTGCATGGCATTTTGAAAAACCCGCAAATCCCTGAAACTGGTAATTTTGTCTGGCATGATGCAACCTCCCTTCAATAAAAATGTGCAGATGCAATTAATCGTATATCAACCGCCTGCCGGGCAGGCGGTTGATGATATTTGGCCATGGAACCGCTAGTTCTTGGCCTGCCGTTTTTTGGGATTTTGAACGCTGATCAGCGCCTTGTTTTTTTCAAATGTCTTTTGTCCGATGCGCGGAACTTTCATTAAATCTTCCGCTTTCTGGAAGGGCCCATTTTTTTCACGATAGGCAACAATAGCGGCGGCATGACTTGCACCGATACCTTTTAACTGCGTCAGTTGCTCTGCCGTGGCTGTGTTGATATTTATCTGTGCAACATCATCTGCCCAGACGCCGGACGCAAAGATCAGGCCCATTAAACATACGGCTACAACTCTTCTTAAATTTTGCATGCTTTCCTCCTTTCAATTATGGGGTATCCATCATTCCCATGCCCCTGCGGCAGGGAAGCTGTGAAACGCAGCGCAAAATTTATTTGGATATTGTCAACTAAAACTTGCATTTTTTTAAATCAGCTGTTATCTAAAGTTTGCATGTAAATGAATCTGAATGGTATAAACAATCTCTTTCTTATGTAAATTAGATCAGTTGTATAAAGATTATGTCGTTTTGGTGTTAAGATGACATATAAACCGGCAAATTAGTGTTGTCAATAAAAATTTGCATTAAAAGCAAAAATAATTTACCTAAAGCAAATGTCTGGTTTACCGGACCGACGGGGGCCAAGAATGACTGAGGAAGAAAAACAAAATAATAACAATGAGATGAAGCTTTCATTGAGTGAGACTGAGGACATCATCGGGCGGCTGAAAGAAGCGCTGCATGTCAAATCCGACGGACAACTGGCAAAATATTTAGGCATCACACGGCAAAATATCGGTGCGGCCCGCAAGCGAGACGACGTTCCTCCAGGATGGATATACAAGGTAGCCGAGCTCAGTGGATGCTCCATGGATTGGCTGCGGTTTGGTCAGGGCCCCCAGAGACGGGTGGCATATACGATGGCAGAAGCTGAAGAAAAAGGGGAGCTGTCCAGTCAGGAGTCGCCCTACCGGCGCCGGGTGAGTTGGAAACCGCGATCGGTGGATGACCTGCAAAGCGATGCCGATGCCACCGGTTTCGGTATGGCAGTTGAAATGTTGGCTAAAATCTACGGCTCTGAAGATCAGTTGCTGATCGGTGCCATCAATACAGATTTGCGTGCATTTTGCGAAGCCATAGACCGCAAGCAACGCGATCAGCATTCAACCAAAGAGCTCATCGAGCTGAAAAAACGCCTGGCTGAGATTGAAAAGCATCTGAAGCAGGACAAGTCTTCTTGATTGCGGATTTTGGATTTCGGATTGCAGATTTCGGAATGCGGATTTTTAACCACAGATTACGCACCCGCCCGCCTCGCCTTGCTCGCATGGCGGGCGTGGGATTAACACAGATTAAAAAATTAAAAAATAAAAATTAAGAGATGATCTATAAATAATGAGTTTAGCTATGCCGGGTATATGATCCCGCATAGCAGAAACTGTGAAATTGATCGGTCATGAATTGCTTACAAAGGGGAATTCGCATGAAGCGGAGACCCCTTTGTAATGGAAGCCAAGGAAAACAAATATCTTTTACTCTACGGTGCGATATTCGTACCGCGACCGAAAGTCCATGGTATTGGTATAAACCAGTTTGGGAACCAGTTGGCCATATTTTTCTTTGGGATCGCTGACACCGACGCTAAACGGGCCATCTTTTATCAAGTTAATTGCAGCCACCTGGGTTTTACCGGAAGTGGCCCGGGTCCAGCAAGTGGCACCACTATCTGTTTCTAAGATTCGGGTTTTCAGTGCAGCTTCGATATAGGCTCTGGCATTCAAAGATTTAGCAGCGGTGTACACATTAATTTTAGGCTTTATATGTGAGACTTGCAGATGTCCCAATATGATGGCATCCACTTTATACTTTTGTCCGATCGATTGGATGGTTTCGGAATTGAGTTGACTGTGTCCCAGGGAACGCATCAGGTAATCCGCATCGCCAAGCTCAAGGATACGTGTGCCCGGTTGCGCTGACTGAATATTTTCGATGAAATTTTGCGTTACATAGGGTTTGAGCGTATCTTCGGCATTTGTTGAAAATTCAACCACACCAATCGACGGATACGTTTTCAAATCGACTTTGGGCGGCACGAGCACTTTCTCGGTATGGGCACATGCCAGCAGTAAGACGATGATGGCTGTTGCTAAAAATAAGAGGTTAAATTGTCCGCTTTTGATAAGCGTACAGCAGTCTAACGTTTTCGTTTTCATAAATTGCTCCTTAGTGTGTATTTTGGAACCGTGCGATTGATGAGATTAGTCGCAACACAGCTGCCTGACTTAACGGCTGTGTTCTATATCGGTTAGAAATGGGAATTCTTGAGGATATGGTTCTCGTCGTCGCCCTACAGGTAATATCACGGCAAGAAAGGGTTCAGATGTTCAAATTTCGGGCGTCTGGTCACTGGCTCCTGGCAGCTGGCTGTCGGTCACTGATCAAGGACTCAAAGCCAGTCGCCAGCCGCGAGTAGCCAGTGGCCGGAGAACCAGAGTTCGCAGATTCCGGGTTGGTTATTTATTTTTTAATGGGAATGCCTTTGATCTGGTTAGTATAAATGCCGGGAGCAGAATCGGGTATCTCGATGGCGCCGACGGTGTTTTTATAAAAATCAATATCTTCAACACCCCCAACGACCGCATAGCCATAGCCTTTGTTTTTCATATCCAGCAGACAGGCATACATCAACGCCGTGCCGGTTCTTTTTTTACGATGTGATTTTATCACCCCGATGGGGCCGAAAAATCCCAAGGACGTGGCATCGTAGCAGGCAAACCCGATGATGTTGCTGTCTTTGACGGCCACATAGCAAGTGCGGGGCTGATTGGACAGGGCCACATCAACCTCGCTGGCCCAACCGTCGCCAAAATGATCGCAAACCCAGGCGATGATGGCGTGTTTTTCAGGGCCGATGGGTTTGCGAAGCTCAATGCCAAGCGCTGTTTGTTCCGTCCAAAATGTCCCTTGCGGCTCAAGATCATATAATTTGACCAGCATATCGACCATCAGCATGCCTCCGTTTCTAATTTATCGAACAGTCTGAAACCCAAGCTGTATTTTTCAACATTTTATGCAGTTTGTCAAAAAAACAGAGCTGCGAATCTGATTTCGACCCCATTTAACAATAATTGAGTATAGTTCGCTTAATTTTTAAAAAAAGATCGACGTCGGGCGAAACTTTTTCAACGCCGCTGTGTTTAACCCAGGTAAAGACAAGGCCCGCCACATGGAAAACGCAGATAAAAATATAAACGGAGGCAATGGCAATGAGAAAAAAACTGTTGACGGCATTAACCGGGGTGACGCTGTGTCTGGCATTTGCATCAAATCCTAATTCCGTTCTGGCTGAAGAAGAAAGCGCCGATTTGCGACCGGGTGTGTCCTTACGGCAACGCATCGATACCAATGGCGATGGCACCATCGATGCCAATGAAAAAGCAGCTTTCAGAAAGCAGTATCTGAAACGTTTTGATAAAAACAATGATGGTAAACTGGATCGGGATGAAAGACGGCATGCGCGTCGGCGCTTTGATCGCGCCGAAGATCGCTGGGACCGTCGCGAAGATAAATTTGATCGACGCGAAGATCGTTGGGATCGCCGGGAAGACCGCTGGGACCGACGCGAGGATGTCCGGGACTATCGTGAAGACAGACGGGACCGCTGGGAAGACGTGCGAGACCGCCGGGAAGATCGCTATGATCGACTTGAAGACAGATACGATCGGCGTGAAGACCGCTGGGACCGCCGCGAAGATATTCGGGATCGTAAAGATGATCGCATCAAGGCAAAGCGCCTCAACAAATTAGAGGAGCGCCTGGCCAACACAGATGACCCCAAAGAAAAGGCCCGGCTGGAAAGACGCATCAATCAGTTAAACAAAAACATTCGTCGGGATAAAGCCGAAGATCGTTGGGACCGCCGGGAAGATAAATGGGACCGTCGCGAAGACCGTTGGGACAGCCGCGAAGATCGCTGGGATCGGCGCGAGGATGTACGCGACCATCGGGAAGACCGACGCGACCGCCGGGAAGATTTTCGTGACCGTAGAGAAGACCGACGGGATCGCAGAGAGGATTTCCGGGATCGCAGGGAAAACCGTCGGGACCGCAAAGAGGATGTGCGTGAGTTTAAAAGAGATCGACGGCAATACAGAAGGCATGCCAACCGTCCGGGAGGGGGCGGAAGGCGCGGCCACCGTCGCTAGATGTCATGGCCGCCAAGGCTAGTGTCCCTAATATTATCGATCATTTACAGCGAAAAAACGGCAGCCCGATCACCGGGCTGCCGTTTTGTTTTGCAGATGTTTTCGTTATGTCAAAGGCCCCTACCTGAATCTAAGTTGCCTCTATTTTTGTTAAATCTGTCTCTAAATCAATACCGTATTTTTTGATGCGCTTCCAAATCGTCACGCGGCTCACGCCCAAAAGCCGTGCGGCTTCAGATTGATTGCCGCCGACCTGGCGCAGTGTATCCAACAGGTTTGACCTATCTTCTTCCCATGATACAGAGCTTTGCTGCGCGCGTGTTAACGGTCTCTTGCTACCGGTAGATATTTTCGGTGGAAGGTGCTCCACGCCAATCCAATGCCCCGAGCACAGGACAAAGGCATATTCGATGGCGTTGCGCAACTCGCGCACATTACCGGGCCAGGAATAGGTGAAAAGAGCCTCCATGGCTTCCGGTGTCAGGCCGACAATTTTTTTGCCGGATTTTTCGGCATTTTGTTCAATAAAATTTTGTACCATCAGGTGGATATCATCGAGTCGCTCGGAAAGGGAAGGGCATTTAAGTGGAAACACGTTGATGCGGAAAAACAGGTCTTCACGAAAGTGTTCCTGGGCGATCAGGTCTTCGATATCTTTGTTGGTAGCTGAGATAATTCTGACATCAACCGGAATCGGCTTATGATCACCGACGCGTTCAATTTCTTTTTCTTCCAGAACCCGCAGCAGCTTCACCTGAATGCCCAACGGGATGTCGCCGATTTCATCTAAAAAGATCGTGCCCTCGTGGGCGGCTTCAAAACGACCGATACGGGTTCGGTCGGCGCCGGTATAAGAGCCTTTTTCATGGCCGAAAAGCTCACTTTCCAACAGATTTTCATTCAGCGCGGCGCAGTTGACTTTAATAAAGGGCTTGTCTTTTCTGGGGCTATCTTCATGAATGGCGCGGGCCACCAGTTCTTTGCCGGTACCGCTCTGACCGTGGATGAGTACCGGTGCGTCGGTCTGGGCCACATTCTCGATGAGTTCAAAAAGGCGCTGCATCGGCGGCGATTCGCCCAGCAGCCCGTGGTGTTGGTCCTCCAGCCGACAGCTTTTGCGCAGGGTCAGGATTTCCTCCTGCTGGCGCACGATTTCAGAGATATCGGTCAAGGTTTCCACCGATCCGATCATCTGCCCCTCAGGATCTTTAAGCACGGTTGCATTCTTGACGACATGCAACGCGCGCCGGTCTTTCCTGGAAATTAGGCATTTCTTGGCGGTGACGATACCTTTTTCAAACAAGCTGCACCACTCTTTTCCGGGGCCGCGCCCATACAGCTCGCAGCCGGTGCAATTTAAGATCCGGCAATTTTGACCGACCAGCTCATCGGCTGAATAGCCGGTCAGCCTTTCAGCCGCTGGATTCATGGCCAGGATATTGCCCTCCGGGTCAATGACCATCAGACCGTCCTGTAAGGTATCAACAATGGTTTTCCAGTATTTAGCGATGTCCATTAGCATGCGCTCCTTGGATGCAAAATTCGTGCGCTAGTCATTTCAAGCGCTTCAGTTTAAGTCGAACAGACAATTGTGCTCAATAATTTACCTGCCTAATCGCTGTCGAGCCAGGCCAGACAAGCAATTAGCAGATTGCTTCGCCATTTTTATCTGCCTGGTGAAATTCATTATCGAATGCAAAAAACTGTTAACACTATTAACCTAAGAGTGTTAACTTAACACTTTGTGTTAACGATTACAATGAAAGAAATGGCTGTTTACCAAGAATATCAAAAAGCGGGAATATTTATGACTGTGGTGCCGATTAAACAGACCGCATAATTGGCTATAATATATTGTAATAATTTAAATTACGGATTCTATGATTGGGATATCTGTCGGTTTATGTGTAAGTGAAAAAAATTTGCTTCTGTATGATTGTTGCCCTGATTGTTCAACTCAGATAGCGTATCAACGGTGTATTGGCAACAGATGGGGCATAACCTGCAGATGAAAGGTCTTAAGTGTTAACCTGTTAACTGCGAAGAGATTAACACCTGCCGGAGAAATGCCGGTTATAAAAGTTTAGTGTAAAAAAATATTTATAAAATTCAGTAAGTTGTAAAATTTAGCGTGCATTAGTGTGTTGGCATGGGCTTTGCTATCTTTACGTTACCTGAATA